>SVGW01000003.1 GCA_015056125.1 Clostridiales bacterium
CGTTTGGCAGAGGTGTCCGAGGGTATCTATTTCTTAAATGCTGCTCCGCTGAATTTGGCGGGTGCAGATGGTTCACCGTGCAGAGCGGTGTTGATAGATACTGAAAGGTAAATTCCAATTTATCGAGCAGCCACAGATCACAGGAGGGCGCAATTATACGCACCGTTCCTGTGCATTGCGTTTGAGGACTACATAAACAAACGAGCATCCAAACACGGATGCTCGTTTGTTCGTTGCAGGATAAATTGTTCCTTAACAACCCTCCCGCCATGGAGAGGATGTTTTTATTATTACGGAGCGCTTTGGAGCAGCATATCCAGTTTTGCCGTTTCGATATAATACAGGCTTTCGCCGTCCACTGCCATGGCAGAATGCAAGGCGTCGTAGGGATAAAAAGAAATTTCCCGGGAAATGGACTGGCTTTTGATCAGGAGGCTGGCGATAGGCTCGCCCTGCAGGGCATAGCCTTCCGGGAGGCTGCCGGCAGGGGACAGGGCGGAAAGGGAAGTATACCAGGTGAGGAAGGATTGGGTATCCACTTTTTTTCCGCTTTCTGTGCGGAGGGCTTGCACATCATAGAGCACCTGGCCGTATTCATCGGTGGCGATTTCATTATTTTCCGTGATGCTTTCCACCAATTCCACTTCATAAGAGCGGCTGCCGGAGGCGTGGGAAAAGGATATATGCGTAAGATCATTCACCAGGAAATTGACGGGATTGCGCAGGAGCAGGAAATCCAGGGTCAGCTCTTTCCAAAAGCCCAGCAGGAAATTGCTGGCCCTGAATACCTGATGATCCCACAGCACATATACGCCGCTTTGGCCGGTTTCGCTGCCGATGAGCAGAGTGTAGATTTTGGATGGAACTTCCACAGTAACGGTTTCGCCCGTGCTGTTTTCTCCGGTAATCAGGGTGGGGGCCTGGGTGAGGGCAATGGTCAGGGCAGGATCGGCCAAGCCGTAATCAGCAAGATTCAAATCCTCTTTTCGTCCCAGGCAGGCCTCAAAGGCCATAAATTCGATGCTGGAAAGCAGGCTATTGGTTTTCCCGGTATCCAGAGGGTAGGAAAAGGGTATATCCAGCAGCCAGCCACTGCTTGTGTAATGCAGACCAAGGGTCGTATCTCCGGAAAGGTCAATCCGGTTCAGCAGGGAAGCATCCAATTCCGGCTGTTCAAAGGCGCGCAGATAGGCGGCGTCCTGGAAAAAGGGCTCGCAGAACGCGGCCAGCACCATATAAACGGTAGAATCGCCTGATAGCATGCAGTAATATTGGGGTTCCTCCGTGGGCGCTTCGCTGCCGATATAGAGGGCTTTTTGTTCGCCGTCTGCATAGGTGATGGTGATTTGTGCCTTCGCAGGGGATAAGCCAAAGTGAGATAAATCGGCGATTTCGTTATCCGTATTCAGAATAGCGTCTTCTGCTTCCAGATGGGATAAGGCCTTGAGCATTTCCTCCACCACGTCGCTGCGAAGAGGGGTATCCTCCTGGCCAAGAAGGGTGAAATTTCCGTCTGTCCCCCGGATCAGGGGATAATTGATACCGTCAGGGGATGAAATGGCCAATGCGGTGATTTCATCCCTGGCCGCATCCAGCAGGATAATATCGGGCAGCAGCGTGGGCTCGGGCAGTACCGGGCGGCTAAAGAAATAGGCCCCTGCGCCTCCTAAAGCGGCCAGCAGCAGGAGAAGGGAAAACAAGACGCCTTTCCCCAGGCCTTTTTTCGCTTTTTTCTTGCTTACTTTTTCCATATCACAAATTTCTTCTGGGCCCAAGCACCAGCACGGCTCCCAAGGCCACCAGCAGGGGAAGGGCCACGATTACAATATAGGCAGGGGCCAGATTGCCCAGGGTAAGGCTTTCCCGCAGCGCATTTTTAGGCAGAATATCCAGGTTCACCGGGTCTTTCCCCTGGAGAGAACGGATTATTTGCAAAAGGAAGGGTACGGATGCGGTGTTATTTTGCACCCAGTAATCTTCAAACACCGTCATATTTCCAATGGCAAAAGCCTTGGAAACGGTGCCATCTTCAAACATTTTTTCGGCCCACAGTGCCAGGGGGAATACCCCTTCCAAATCCCCCTCCTGCTTTTCGGAAAGGCTTACGCCATCCATATAATTGCGGATATAGGCCTGGCCGGTGAGCAGCACGGGATAGAGGGAAAGATCGGATGAAATTTCATTAGGCACCTGGAACGCCCGGGCGCCGCCAAGGAGCAAAATATCCTGGCCGGATTGAATCAGGGGCAGGGTGGGGGTGGTTTCCTGCATGTAGGGCATCAGATAGATGGGAGAATCGGAATAATAGCTGGCGCTGTCGCTTTCTTTGGCAATGACCAGGCCTTGATGGCCTTGGATACCGTACATACGCAGAAGCGCATTATAGTTTTCCAGGGTCAGGGGATCGGAATATTGGGATACAAAGAAGAAATCTCCGCCCGCCTGGGCAAATTGGAGCAGAGTATCCAATTCACTGTCGCTCAGATCATACTGGGGAGAAAGCACCAGCAGGGGGCTTTGCGGATTCAGAGCATCGGCGGATTGAAGATTCACCCGCTTTACCATATAATTGGCCGATGCCAGCACGCTTTCAGTGTTGGCGGTGTCTGCTTCGTTGAGCTCCCCGTGGCCGGAAAGGATTTGCAGAGTGGGCAATTCATCCTGGGATACGTAAAGGATGGCCTCCGTGATGCTTTTTTCATAGGTGTAGCCCGCTTCGTCAAAATAGCCTGTTTCGGTGTTATAAGAGTAGGTGTAGTAATCATCCTCATCCAGCACCCGGGCACGGCCCATTTCAGGGCAGGAAACGATCAGGCAATCAGAGGAAACCGCATTTTCGCCCAACGCATCGGAAAATTGGGTGAGGAGCACCGGGTTTTTTACGATGCTTTCCTTGGACACGGTAACAAATGAAGAGGAAGCGGCATAGCGATTAAGCAGAGCGGTGAGGGTAACATTTTCACCGGTATCCTCGGGAATGATGGCATAGATGTGCACATTTTTGTTAAGCTGATTCAGCACTGCGTTGGTGATTTCTCCCTGGGTGGTGGCGCCGTTAAAGGAGCAATCCAGCCGAAGGGCAAAGCGGCTTTCCAATTGATCGGCCAGAACGGAAAACAGCAGCACGCAAATAACCGTGGCTACGGTGATCAGCACGGAAAAGCCGCCGCAGCGGAATTTTTTATTGTTTTTAAGGGCATATAAGCCCTGCTTCCAGCGTTTCATCATGGCGTCAGGCCTCGCTCCAGCGCCGGGCGTCCAGCACCCGCACGCTTAAAAACAGCATAATGAAAATAAACAGCAAATTAAACAGCACATTGGAAAAGCTCAGCTGCCCTTGGGCGAAGGGAACGAAGCGCTGATAGAGACTGAAAAATTCCAGGGCGCTGCTGAAAAATTCCACAGACACGGCGGCAGCTACCACGTCGGAGAGCCATACCGAAAGATTCACGCCAATGCCCAGCACCACGGCGGTCATCTGATTTTGCGCAAAGCAGGAAATGAATAAATCCAGCGCCAGGAAGGAGCAGCCCTGTAAAATCAGCCCCAGATATCCAACCATCGTTTCTTCAAGATACAGCGTGCCAAAGATGGCCACGATGAGCGGATAAATCAGGGAAGCACCCACCGTGCACAAAAGCACCGTGCAGGCGGCAAAATATTTTCCTGCTATCAGCGCGCTTAAAGAGCAGGGAGAGGAAAAAAGCAATTGATCAGTGCGCTGCCGTTTTTCTCCTGCAATGAGGCGCATGGTAAGCAAGGGGGAGAGCAGCATCCATAGATAGCTCAGCTGGGCAACCAGCGTGAGCAAATTGCCGGAACGGGTTTCCAGATTGCCGATACCAAAGAAGATGCTGGCCAAGGTAAGAAACACGCCCATGAATACATAGGCAGCGGGGGTATAGAAAAAGCTTTGTATTTCCCGCCGATAAATGGCGCGCATAAAAGAATCTCCTTTCCAATCAGGGCGTGCCGGTGGCCCGAAGGAAAATTTCCTCCAGGCTGTCCTCCAGGGGAGAGAGGCGAAGCAGGGGATACTGCAGCCCCGAAAGCAGGGTGAATAGCTCTCTTTCCGCCGGGGCGTTTCCGTTCACTGTCAATACCACCTGAGTAAGCCCGGGTTCGCCTCCCCGCTCCACTTCCACCCGGCTCACGCTTTTTAAAGTGCGAAGCGCGGGAAGCAGCGGCCCTTCTCCGCAGGCGATCACTGCCCGAAGCTTCCTTTCTCCTTCATGCAGGGCGTTCATGGCGCTGTCGCAGATGATTTTTCCGTGGTGCAAAATGATGATCCTGTCGCACAGGGATTGCACCTCGCTGAGAATATGGGAGGAAAAGAGCACGGTGTGTTCCCCGGCCAGGGATTTTACCAGAGCACGGATTTCGCTGGTTTGCCGGGGATCCAGCCCTACGGTAGGCTCATCCAGGATGATCACCTCGGGGCTGCCGCACAGGGCCTGGGCAAAGCCCACCCGCTGGCGATAGCCCTTGGAGAGATTGCCGATTTTTCGGGGGAGCACATCCAATATGCCGGTGCGAGCAGCGATTTTTTCAATATGGGGGCCAATGGCGCCCTTTTCCACTTCCTTCAATTCGCAGGTGAATTGGAGATAGGATCGCACGGTCATTTCATCATACAAAGGCGCTTGCTCCGGCAGATAGCCGATGAGCCGCTTGGCTTCCCGGGGATTCATCATCACATCAAAGCCGCCAATGGATACGGAGCCGGAGGAAGGGGCAAGGCAGCCGGTTAAAATATTCATGGCGGTGGATTTGCCGGCACCATTTTGCCCAAGAAGCCCCAAAACCTGCCCTTGGGGCACGGTGAAACTGATATCGCTCAGCGCCTGATGGGCACCGTAACGCTTGGAAACCTGATCAAAGCAGATCATGGCGCTGCTCCTTTCCGGTGGACTTGTCTTTTCAGAAACTATTATACCATCATGCTCGCCGCCTACCCCTTCGGGAGTCGGCGAGACGGCCAACCGCCCTTTGGGCCGGTTGCCTCATTATTATACCATGATTATCGCCGTGCGCCCATTCGGGGCCCGGCGATCCGCGCAATTGCTTCGCAATTCGCTAATCAATATTATACCATAATGCTCGCCGCCTACCCCTTCGGGAGTCGGCGAGACGGCCAACCGCCCTTCGGGCCGGTTGCCTCATCATTATATCATACCTTACATGCATTTGCATGAACAATTTGTAAAGCTATGGCGAAAAGGGGGCCTCTTTACGGAAAGGGGAGGAATGTGCTATAATAAAACAAGCATGCTTCTTCGGAAAAAAAGCGGGGGCGCCTCCATTGCCCCGGCGGCATGCCATAAGAGGGAAAGAAATATGATGTATCGCAGTTCTCAGAAGGTTCATTTCAATGCAGCGGATACGCGGCTTCAGCGTCGGGTGCTGCTGATTACCTGCGCGGTGCTTTTAATTGCCGCCATTGTGCTGGGCGTTTTAGCGGCCTCAAGCGGCGCTTATCGCAGCCGGGCCGAAATTCAGTTCAGCCAGCGGATGCAGGGTGCAGTTTCTTCTGCGATTGAAGAAGTAAACCGCATGGCCGGGATGGTCACGTCCAATACCACGGCCAGGCTGGCCAAAGTGCGCCAGTATGTATACTATATGGAGCAGCTCAATGCAGTAAGCATGGCTCTGGCAGGGGGCGAAATGGGCCGCCTGGCTCCGGATGATGCTTTTACCGCGCTTTATAATGATCTGGATACCTTTGAATCCATTGCCCAACAGGCGACTACCTCCACCCTGGACGCCCGCACCCAACTGCTGAATCACCTAACGCTTCTTCAGGGCATTCTTGTGGGGCAGTAAAAAGGGAAAAGAGCCATTGGAGCCAGGGCCAGGACAGATGAATTTCATCTGCCGGCAGCGAATTTGCTTCGGGCATGCCGGCCCAAAGATAAGCATCCTGATATAAAATTCCCCACCAATTGTGGCCGCCTCCTTCGCCAACGGTGATATACACGGTTGGCGCGGGGGGTATTTTTTCGTTAGGAGACCAGATACGAAGCTGCATTTTGCAATCTGTAAAGGCCTGGGCGGCTGAAAGAATCCGGGGAAGAGCGAATGGTAAATCATCCGCTCGCTCAGGAAAAAGGGGCAGCAGCCGATCTCGAAGGCTGATTTTTTCTGCCTGGGCATAAGCAGAATCATCCCGGGCGATGATGCGGAGATACCAAATGCTTTCCTGGGCCCGGGAAGAAAGAGGGGCGGCCAATAAACATACACACAGGATAAAACAAAAAAAGCGCATATCATCCTTCCTTTCGGAAG
This sequence comes from Clostridiales bacterium, assembly GCA_015056125.1. Classification (GTDB taxonomy): domain Bacteria; phylum Bacillota; class Clostridia; order Christensenellales; family Aristaeellaceae; genus RUG563. Next base: position 6,286 of record SVGW01000003.1, read on the forward strand.
TAGCATGCGCTTTTTTGATGGGTTTATACGTTAATCTTCTTGGAGCATGCACAGGCGCACCGCGCCGGGAATTTCAAGGGATGCGCCCATCTGGCCATCCATATCCATGATGGCCACGCCTCCCGCATTTTGCTGTGCCAGCAGGATGCCGCCCTCATGAAGCTGGAAATCTCGTGGGAATTTACCGGGGGTCATCAATTCTTTTTCAAAAGCAAGCAGGCCATCGGGAAGAATCTGATAAACGGCGATGCTGTCGTATCCCCGATTGGATACATACAGGCGTTTTTCATCTCGGTAAAGAGCGGCGGCGGTATTTTCCCCATCGCATCCGCCGGGTACGGTGGATAGCCGCTGGCGGCACTGCCATTCATCCCCGATGCAATCATATACCATGATCCAGCCATCCATTTCGCCCACCAGGTAAAAGCGGTTGGGGCCGTCAAAGAGAAGATGGCGGGGGCCCACGCCTGGATGGGCGGGGATCGTTTTAGAAAGGGCGATGGCGCCATCTTCTTTACGCGCATATACCACCACCTGATCCGTGCCCAGGTTGCATACGAATAATTCCGGATAGCCCGGACGGAACACGCACTGATGGGCATGGGAACAATTCTGGCGTATCTTATTGGGACCGGTAGGCGCATCATGGGGCAATCCCTGCATCACAGGGCCAATCACGCCATTTTTAACGGGAAATACGGATACCACCCCATCGCCGTAGCTGGCGGCGTAGAGATGGCTTTCCTCCTCATCCACCATCACATGGCAGCAGGAAGCGCCGAGTGAGGGCTGATAGGAAAGAAGAGTAAGCGCTTCTTTTGTCCATTGAAAGCTGGCCACTGCGCCCTTACCATCCTTCATGCAGCTTGTGTAGAGAATGGAGGGATCGTGGGGAGATTGCATCACCCAGGTGGGATCGGTGACAGCGGAGGAAGCGCATAGCAATTGAAGCTTTCCATCCTTTGCTTCCAGAATGCCCACCCCAGGGCCGCCCATACGGGTATAGGAACCAAGGGCATACAGCATGGCGATTTGCTCCTTTATCTTTAGATTACGCGCAGGAATTTTTTATTCAGCTTACCCTCCCGGCCAAGGGCAATGAGCCGCTCATACCGCTCTACCACCGTTTCCATAATCGTTTCCCAAGGGACGGGGATGGTTTCCCGGGCTTTTTGACCGATCTGGGCGCAGCGTGCAGGATCATCCAGCGCTTCCTTAAAAATCTGGCACAGATTTTCTGCATCATTTTCGCACAAAAAGCCATTCACGCCGTGCTCAATAATTTCGGCGGCGCAGCTGCCCCGCACCATCACTGCGGGCGTGCCCATCACAGCCGATTCCCGCACCACCATGGGCGCATTGTCATAGAGGGAGGGGAAAGCAAAAAGGGTAGCTCGGCTGTAGAGGCCGTCCAGCAGCCTGTGATCGGTGATGTGTCCTGCCAAATGGGAGCAGGAAACAATATCCAAATCATAAATCTTTTGCTCAATTTCTTTCAGATCGGGTCCCTGGCCTGCCAGGATCAGGTGGAAGCGGATGCCTTGCCTGCGAAGCAACGCGCAGGCTTCCAGAACGGTAGCAATATTCTTTTTCCAGTTCATTTGCCCCACAAACAGAATCAGGGGATCATGGCCCAGGCCCCAGCGGCGATCCACTTCGCTAACGGCGCTGCTTTCTGCCGTGCGCATGGTCACGCCGTTTGGCATCACATGAATTTTGCCCTGATAACCGTATTCATGGAGCACATCCGCTGTGGCCTGGCCGACAGCCCACACCTCATCGCAGCGTTCATAATAATCCACCACGAATTTTACGCCCATCTTAGCCAGCTTTTCAGACTTGGTGAGCTTTAAAAAATCATCATAATATTTGGAATGAAAAGTGGCCACCAAAGGAATATCGCGCTGGGCGGCCAGGCGTAGCGCTTCGGAGCCGCAGGTAAAGGGGCTGTGGGCGTGCACAATATCCAAAGGAATCATTCGCATCCTGCTGCGGTAATGAGGATCCCAGGGGGCTTCACCGGCCTTATACTGGCGCATGGCTCCGGGAATGGTAACCGCCTGAAAATCCACCAATTCAAAGGGATATCCTCCCCGATGGCCGGTATCGTTCATGGGGCAGATTACGGAAACCTGATGGCCCATGCGGCTGAGGGTTTCGGAATAGGCCAGGGCAACCCGGCCCACGCCATCCACCACAGGAAGAAATGTATCGGTAAATTGACCGATTCGAAGCATCTTTTCACCTCCATCGAAATGTTTGGCAATTGAAATAAGCAATGGGCAATTATTCCTGATCACGTTGCGCTTTCATGCGCTCCTCTATGGTTTGAGGGGCGGCAGCACGCTTCATGGAAAGCACCTGTTCTTTGGTAAGGGCGGTGCCGGTACCCTGGCAGGCATAGCACCGGGCCAGGCAATCGGGGCATACGCAGGCATTATCCCGTTCGGAATGGATCATAAAAGCATCGCAGTTGGGGCAGCTGCAGCGCATGAAAATACACCTCTTTTTTTCTCACATCAGCATCAGTATATCACGATTTGGCAAAACTGTAAATATTCCGCATCCTTCAGCGGAATCATTTGCCTTTTTGTTCGGATTGAATTATAATGGGAAAGAAGAATTGAGACCGATCGGAGGCAGCCAAATGCTGGCAATTGCGTATTTTTTATTATATGAGGTGTGCGGCTTGGCCATTATTGGCCTGCTAAGGCCCCAAATTCGCCCGATCCCCAGGGCATGGCTGGGGCTGTGCCTGGGTCTGGTGCTGATGATGTGGCTGCCCGCTCTGTGCGCCTTGATCTGGGATTTTACGCTGGCGGCGCATCTTTGGGCCATGGTGCCTTTGTTTCTGCTGGTTGGGGGCGCTTATCTGGGCAGGGACAGGCGATCTCCCATGCCATTTGGGGATGAAGATAAAAAACAGCTTCGGCTGCTGCTTTTTACGGCGCTGCCCCTGACGCTTGTGGGCGCCTATCTTCAGTGGACCCATAATATCATGCCCGCTTCGGATGGATCCTTGCACGTGGGGCAGAGCACCTACGGCGATCTTCCCTTGCATCTTTCCATTATTACCAGCCTGCGTAATGCCTCCTTTCCGGCGGATTACAGCATTTTCCCCGGGGAATTGCTCTCTTATCCCTTTCTCACCGATTCCCTGTCCACCACCCTGATGCTCTTTGGCTTTTCCCTTCGGGCATCGGTGGTGTTTCCGGGGATTTGGATGATGGCTCTCACCTTTTCCGGCTATATGCTCCTTTCCATCCGCGTGGCTGATACGAAAAAGGGCGCGGTGCTGGCCACGCTGTTTTTCTTTATCAATGGCGGCCTGGGATTCTTTTATCTGTTTGATATGCAGGGCGCGGTGCTGGGCAGCAGCGGCGAAAATGAATTGCAGAGCGTGGCGGGGCTTTGGAACCGGATCGAGGCCGTGCTTCACGGCTGGTATCAAACCCCTGCCAACCATGCGGAATTCACCACCTACAATCTGCGATGGAGCAATGTGATTGTGGATATGATGGTGCCTCAACGCACTACCTTGGGCGGCTGGACCCAGCTTTTGCCCTGCCTGTATCTATTATATGATGGCATACGCCCGGAAAATGCTCAGAAAGCGGGCATTTCTATGGCAATTACTCAGGATGGCCCCACGGCGGTATATGTGAAGCGGAGGATGGATGGGCGGCAAGCGATTTTGCTGGGCATCTGGGCCGGCATGCTGCCCATGATCAACACCCATTGCTTCCTGGCATTGGGCCTTTTGAGCATGGGCTGGATGGCGTATGATTTGATCCAAAGCCGGGGCCAGCGCATGCGGGCGCTGCTTTTCTGGGGATGCTACGGCCTCTTGGCCGTGGCGGCAGCACTTCCCCAATTGTTTACGTGGACCTTCCGCCAATCCGTTGGCAATGAGCAATTCCTCAATTTCCAGTTCAATTGGGTAAACGGCGACCAGGGCATGCTGGACGGATATTTCTGGTTCTATCTGAAAAATATCGGCATTCCCTTCCTGCTGATTTTACTGGCGCTGCTGGAAAAGAATGAAAAGCGCCGTTTCCTGGCATCCGGCGCCTTTGTGATCTACCTGGCGGCGGAATTGATTCAGTTCCAGCCCAATGTATACGATAATAATAAATTGCTGTATGTGTGGTACATGATCTGCGCTGTCATTGCGGCGGATTATGGCTTGGAATTGTTGGGAAAACTCAAGGGCATGCGGGCCAAGCCTGTTTTGGCCGCTCTTTGCGCTTTCGCCTGCTTCTTTACGGGCGCTCTGGCCATTGCCCGGGAATGCAAAAGCGGGTACCAGATGTTTTCCCGCCAGGAGGTTGAGGCGGCAGAATTTGTGGAAGAGCATACGGAGAAGGACGCCACCTTCGTCACCTGGACTCAGCACATCAATTTTGTGAGCAGCCTGGCAGGGCGCAAAATCATTTGCGGCCCGGATACCTGGCTTTATTACCACGGGTTTTCCACCTGGGAGCGCCAGGTAGCCATCCGGGATTTCTATGCCGATCCCATGGGAAATCTGGATTTATTGGAGGAATATGGGGCGGATTATATTCTGGTGAGCGGCAATGAGCGCTACAACCTTACCATTGATACCCACGCCTTTGAGAATTATTTTGAAAAGGTGTACGAAAGCGAATACGGCGAAATTATAATTTATGCCCATCCGGGGGAATAAAATACCATGGTAAAGCGTTTCCTTTTATATTCCCTGGCCCATAACCGGCCGGTGAAGGTATTGCTGGCGGACACCATGAAGTATAAAAATATTACGGTGATCACGCTGGATGAAAAGCAGGTGGGATTTTTGGCAGCGGGGCGAAAAAAGCCTCAGCGAATGCCTCTGGACCAGATTTTATCCGCTTCCTATGCCCGGGGGGATGATGGGGATACACTCAAATACGCTGCTTTGGAGGGAAAAAATGAAAGCTTTGATTGAAAAAATAAAGGGTCTTTTATCCCAGAAGGAAAAAATGCGGGAGCTGATCCTGTATGTGTTCTTTGGCGTGATGACCACGGCGGTAAACTGGGTGGTATATCTGATGATCACCGGTGTGCTGGGGCTTTCGTCCCATCCGGAAGGGAGCGCCTCTTATCTTTTGATTTCCAATATCGGCCAGGTAACAGCATGGATTATATCCGTTCTTTTTGCCTACGCCACCAATAAAAAATTTGTGTTTCAAAGCGAAACGGGGGTGCATACCGGCGCACTCCGTGAATTTTGGCTTTTTGTATCGGCCCGAATTGCTTCTCTTTTGATCTTTGATTTGCTTTTGTTCAACGGCCTTTTGCTGCTGGGCCTGAATGATAAATGGGACAAGCTGCTGATGAACGGTCTGGTGGTTATTTTCAATTATGTGGCCAGCCGGTTTGTGGTATTTAGAAAGGGGGAGAAGAAATGAAAAGATACAATGGAGTGTTGGCGCTGGTTTTGTGCCTCCTGCTGGCAATGTCCGCCCAGGCAGAGATCAAGGAGGGCTCCAATGCATCCCGGCTGCTGGTGGTGGAAGAGGGCGTAGAGGTGTTTCTTTCCAAGGTGAAGGAATGGACGATGGTGACTCCTGAAACGATGGAGGAAAACATGGCCCTGCTCACTGCCCTGGGGGACAGTGAGGAAGCTGTGCGCTATCGCTTTGCCAATGGCAATATTGTATTTGAGGCCTACCACAAGGGCCTGCCGGACGGACGGGTGAGATTGCAGATATTTGAAGATGAATTTACCCGCAGCGTATGGCATCTGGATGATTTGACCAAGAAGCAGTATATCGCTGTGGCCGAGGAATTGGAGGATGGCATGTTTCAGGGCTATATCCAGATGCTGAATCTGGATTATAATGCATCCACCGCCAAAGGACGCGTTATCAAGGGCGCCTTGATCGCCTATCCGCCCTTTGCTTATGAATCGGGCCGTTTTTCCCTGTCATTTTTTAATGGAAAGGCTTACCTGGCTTCCTATACCCAAACCACGGAGGCCACGCTGAAAAAGCATTTGAAGCAGGATAATACCTATGCCCGGATGCAGGATTGGACGCCGGTGGAAGCGAGCATGAAGCTGACGGGGGAGAGGCTGCCTTCCGTGGCGGATCTGCGCACGGATTACAGCCGCCTGATTTTAAACGCCCATTCCGGCCCCTTCACCTTCACCGGCATTTCTGAAAAGGATGCCCAGGTGACCTTAAAAAACAGTGACCAGGAATGGAAAGCTGCCGTTGATAAAGAGGGCAATTATTCCGCGGAAATCATGCTGGCAGCCGGAGAAAATGAAATTATGGCGGTGGCCAACAAGGCTAAATTAGGGGAAAATACCCTTTCCCGTATCATTTCTGTGGATGATGCCATGGCGGCGCTGGAACTGAACGAGTATCCCTACGATTTTGTGATCCGGGATGAGATTCGGTTGGCCGGTAAGGCTTCTTCCGGGGCCAAGGTAACGGTGAAAGTGGATGGTGGGGAACCGGCCAGCGTTTCTGTGGAGGCGGACGGCTCCTTTGCCTATGAACTGGAGGCCGAAGACTGGGTGGAGCACACCGTTGAAATCACGGCCAGCGAGGATGGAAAGGAGGATTGCACAGCCAAATTCTCCTTTACGCCGGAATATGAGGATGCAGCAAAGGGAATCAAGGCCTACGGAAAAACCCTGACGGAGGGCGTAAGCGGAAAAGCCATTTCCAATGATCCCAGCGCCCATGTGGGCAGCCGGGTCAAGCTGGAAGTGTATACCAAAGAGGTGGAGCGTACCGATGGGCGGCTGATTCTCAAAGGGAATATCAACAAGGATGAGGATATGCCCGTGATCTTGGTGTGCGACAGCTATTTGGAAGATATGATCCTGCAAAAAATGATCCTTACCGTGTATGGCGAAGTGATTGAGCCTTCTCTTACCGAAACGCCCATTCCCCGTATTCACGTGGAATATATTCAGTATCTGAAGCTGGTGTATAAGCGATAATACGGCGGGAAAGCGAAAGTGGGATAATTCCTGCCCGGGGGCTGGTCAAAACGACAGAATTCGTGTATAATAAATCGGATTGCATTCTAAGGAGGATGAAAGATATGCCATTGGTTAATTCTAAGGAAATGTTCAAAAAGGCTTACGAAGGCGGCTATGCCATCGGCGCGTTCAACGTGAATAACATGGAAATCGTGCAGGGCATCACCGAGGCTGCCAAGATGGAAAATGCTCCCGTGATCCTGCAGGTGAGCAAGGGCGCTCGCGCCTATGCCAACCACACCTATCTGGTGAAGCTGGTGGAAGCGGCCATTAAGGAAACCGATCTGCCCATCGTGCTTCATCTGGACCATGGCCCTGATTTTGAAACCTGCAAGGCCTGCATTGACGGCGGCTTCTCTTCCGTAATGATCGATGGCAGCCATCTTTCTTTCGAAGAAAATATTGCCCTGACCAAGAAGGTTGTGGATTATGCTCATGACCGCGGCGTTACCGTAGAAGGCGAACTGGGCCGTTTGGCCGGCGTGGAAGACGACGTGAAGGTGTCTGCTGAGGACAGCTCCTACACCCGTCCCGAAGAAGTGGAAGAATTCGCCACCCGCACTGGTTGCGATTCTCTGGCCATCGCCATCGGCACCAGCCACGGCGCTTATAAGTTCACCGCCGCTCAGTGCACCCGCAATGCCGAGGGCATCCTGGTGCCCCCGCCCCTGCGCTTTGACATCCTGGAAGAAGTATCCAAGCGCCTGCCCGGCTTCCCCATCGTGCTCCACGGTGCTTCCTCCGTGCCCCAGAATTTTGTGAAGATCATCAACGAAAACGGCGGCCAGCTGCCTGACGCCGTGGGCATTCCCGAAGAACAGCTGCGCAAGGCTGCCTCCATGGCCGTTTGCAAGATCAATATCGATAGCGACCTGCGCCTGGCCTTCACCGCCATGCTGCGCAAGCATTTCAATGATCATCCCGATCATTTCGATCCCCGTCAGTACCTCACCGACGCCCGCGCTTCTTTGAAGGAAATGGTGCGGCATAAGCTGGTGAACGTGCTGGGCTGCAACGGCAAGGCCTAATTAGCAAATGAAAAAAGTCCGCTTCGGCGGACTTTTTTGTGTTTAAAAATGGATGCTGAAATGATGGCTTTCATCATGCATGTCATATATGTCCGGATGATCCCGAAGATACATTTGCTGCCAGAGCAGGTGCAGATCGCGCATGCGGAACAGCTGCTGATTTTCAGGATTGCCATAGCGCCCGGCCAGCTCGGGCAGAGGCAGATTCTGGGCAAGGAAGTGATCATCCATGCCTTCCAGAAAAGAAATGATCTGCGCAAGGCTCATTTTTTCCAACGCATCGATATTTTGCGGTGTGGGGCAGAGGGTGAGGATGCGTTTTTGCGGAATTTCCCATTCCCCATTTTCCAGCCATTCCTGCTCCGTGAAATGGGGCAGGCGGGAAAAGTGCGCCTTTGCCCGGCTGCTTAACCTGTTAAAATCCACTTGCGTGATGCGATCATCTCGGTAATTCCATCCCCGGCCTTTGGTGTGGGGAAGAAAAATGCGGATCTCTTTGGGGGAATAGGGAGATAACTGAGAAAGCAAATCATCCATTTGCTCCCGATTGGTTTGATAGAGGGCAATGCTGATCTGCACGAATAACCCAGCTGCCCGGGCGGCCATCAAAATGCGGAAAAGAAAATCATAATCCCCCGGTCTGCCGGCGAAGGCGTCATGGAAGTGCTTTGTTCCATAGAAGGTGAGATCAATCGTTTGAATCCCTGCTGCCTTTACTTGCCCCACCAATGCCTCCGTTTCCTGCTCATTACGGATGCGCAGGCCATTGAATTGCAGGAAATCTTTGGATGGCATTCTCATTTCCTGGCAGGAACGGATATAATCCCAAAGATCGGGAGTATCCATGCAGTAACCAATATAATATGTAAAGGATAAATCCGGGCGCAGGGCCTTGATTTCTTTTTGCAGGCGCAGTGCCAATTCTTTTCCCCTGGTATAATCAATGCCGCTGGCCTTTCGGCAGGAGGAAAGCAGGCAATAACTGCAATGGGCCCTGCAGGGCACGCATAAATTTTCCAGGCCGATACCGACGGTTTTCATACGTCCTCCTTCTTGAAAAAAGGGCCGGCGCAGTTTTCAGGATGCACCGGCCTTTGAAATTATTTGTTTTTACCGCGCTGATGGAATTGATTGAGCGCCTTCATTTCCTTTTTCAGCGCATCGGAGGGGGGAGAAGCCATGCGCCAGCCCCAATTATGGCCCACGGTGCCAGGGGTGTTCATCCGACCTTCGCTGCCCAGGCGCAGGAAATCCTGCATGGGGATGATCGCCCTTTCGGCAGGGGACGAAAGCACCTCTTCAATAAAGCACAGGGCGATATCGTCTTCTTCTGTGAATTCCAGGGTTTCCATGGCAAATTCTTTCACGCGGTCGCTGGCCTTTTCCCACCAGCCAAGCACGGTATCGTTATCATGGGTACCGGTATAGGCAACGTAATTTTCGGTGTAATTATCGGGGAAGTGGGGGTTGGTTTCATCGCCGTCAAAGCCGAAGGTGAGCACCTTCATGCCGGGATAGCCGCAGAAGCGCAAAAGCTTTTTCACCCGGTCGTTCACTTCGCCCAGGTCCTCGGCGATAATGCGCACGCCCTTCACTTCCTCCTGCACCACTTTAAAGAAGCTTTCTCCCGGGCTCTTGATCCATTCTCCGCCCTTGGCGTTTTTTGCTCCGGCGGGAATGGAATAGTAATTGGCAAAGCCGATAAAGTGGTCCACCCGCAATAGGTCAAAAAGATTGCCCATGGCATTGAGTCGGTCGATCCACCAGGAATATTTTCTTCTGCTCAGGGTGGCCCAATTATAGAGGGGATTGCCCCAAAGCTGGCCGTCCTCAGAAAAATAATCCGGAGGCACGCCGGCCACCTTGATGGGGCGGCAATCCTTGTCAAACTGGAAGATATCCGGATTGGTCCAGGCATCGGCGGAATCCTCGGCCACATAGATGGGCATATCCCCAAAAAGCTGAATGCCCTTCTTGTTGGCATATTTTTTCAATGCATTCCATTGCTTGTAGAACAGATGCTGCACGAAAATATGATAGTGAATTTCTTCATTTAATTTCTCCCGCCATTTTGCCATCACGCCTTTTTTGCGCACACGAATCTCCTGGGGCCATTCCATCCAGGAGGCGCCGCCAAAGTGACCTTTCAGGGCCATAAATAAGCCGTAATCCTCGGCCCAGGGATGCTGCTTGATAAACTTTTCCATATCTTTTGAATCGGCATTGGCAAATGCCTGGCGAAGCAGCCCTTCCTTCTGGGCCCGCACCGCATCAAAATCCACGTGATCGCTGTCGGGAAGGGGAAGAAAAGCGCCATCCGGGAGCAGCCCCTCCTTTTCCAGCAGTTTCATATCAATCAAAAGAGGGTTTCCGGCAAAGGTGGATGCGCTCTGGTAGGGGGATTCGCCATAGCCTGTGGGGCCCACGGGGAGCACCTGCCAGATGGTCATCCCGGCCTGATGGAGAAAATCCGCAAAGTCGTAAGCCGCCTGGCCCAGGGTGCCGATGCCGCCGGGCTCGGGCAGAGAGGTGATATGCAGCAGAACGCCGCTTTCGCGCATAGAAAAGCGCCTCCTTTCAGGAAGTGTCTTTTTAAAATTGCATGGATCAAACCTTAAGAAGCCGGGAGGGCCCGGCAACTAATTTGGTCAGATACGTTATTATAACACAAGGGCGTTAAGGGAGCAAGGGCGGGCTGCTTTTTCCCTGTTTTTCTTGTGGTTTTTCCATGAAAAGACGGAAATTGCGGCATTCAGGGCTTGACAGATAAAGCAACAATATCATATAATATCATCTATCAAGTGGGCGTTATGCTCGGGAAAGGAGGCTCATCCATGCGCCATTTTGCTATGCGAATGTTCATGCGTGTGAGCTTTCTCCCGCGCTTTTTGTGTTGCGCCGCTTGACATTCGCTTTCATCTGTTAAGCCCCGCTCGCAAAATGTGCGAGCCGGGCTTTTTTGTTGGCAGGTCAGAGGGGGCCTTTGGCGCTGCCGGGTGAATCGGAAAGGATGCATGCATGTTGTCACAGGAAACCCATCCTCTCATTGAGGTGCGCGATCTGCGCAAGGTATATTCCGTGCCCGGCGGTGAAGTAATCGCTCTGGACGGGATCAATCTCACCATTGAAAAGGGCCAGATTTTTGGCATCATCGGCATGTCCGGCGCGGGTAAGTCCACCCTGATCCGCTGCCTGAATAAGCTGGATACTCCCACTGAGGGCCAGGTGCTGATTGAAGGGAAAAATATTTTGGCCATGGGGAAAAAGGATCTGCTGGCTACCCGCCGGCGGATGGCCATGATCTTTCAGCAGTTTAATCTGCTGATGCAAAAGACGGTGGCCCGCAATGTGCGCTATCCCCTGGAAATCGCCGGGGTGCCCGCCAAGCAGGCCAATGAGCGGGTGATGGAGCTGCTCAAGATCGTGGGTCTGGAGGAAAAGGCCAATGCCTATCCCGCCCAGCTGAGTGGCGGCCAAAAGCAGCGCGTGGCGATTGCCCGGGCCCTGGCCAGCGATCCTGAAGTGCTGCTGTGCGATGAAGCCACCAGTGCTCTGGATCCCATGACCACTCAGAGCATTCTGGCCCTTCTGCAAAAGATCAATCAGGAGCTTGGCATCACCGTGGTGCTGATCACTCACGAAATGGCCGTAATCCGCCAGATCTGCAGCAAGGTGGCCATTTTGGATGGGGGCAGGCTGGTGGAGGAGGGCAGCGTGGACGATGTATTCATGCACACCAAATCTGCCGCAGGCCGCCGCCTCTTCGGTATTCTTCCTGAGCAGGAGGAAATTCCCGCTCAGCCCGCTATCCGCATCGTATTTGACAGCACTTCGGCGGATCAGCCCATCATCAGCAAGCTGGTGAAGGAAATTGATATCGAGGTGAATATCCTCTCTGCCGATGTGCGCCAGCTCAATGGCAAATCCTACGGCCAGATGATGATTGCAAGGCCCGAAAACCCGGTGGAAGTAAAGCGCGTGATGGATTATCTTCGCGATGCTGGAATGACGGTAGAGGAGGTGCATAGCTGATGACCTGGGAAAAGCTCTTTCCGCTGCTTTGGGAAAGCACCCTGGAAACGCTGTATATGACCTTTGCCAGCAGCCTGATCGCCTATGTGATTGGCCTTCCCTTGGGCGTGCTGCTGGTGATTACCAGAAAGGGCGCCATCATGGAAGCCCCCACCTTCAATACCATCCTGGGGGTTGTGATCAATTTCCTGCGCTCCATTCCCTTTATCATTATGCTGGCGCTGCTGTTCCCGGTTACCCGAGCTGTGGTGGGCACGGCCATCGGTACCGATGCCATTGTGTTCCCGCTGATCATCAGTGCATTCCCCTATATTGCCCGCATGGTGGAGGGCTCTTTGGATGAAGTGGACCACGGGATCATCGAAGCCGCCCAGTCCATGGGCTCCACCAACTGGCAAATCATTTGCAAAGTGCTTTTGCCCGAAGCCGTTCCTTCTTTGATCAACGGCGCGGCCATCAGCATCACCACCATCCTGGCCTACACCGCCATGGCAAGTGCAGCCGGCGGCGGCGGCCTGGGCGCTCTGGCCATCACCAAGGGATTGAACCTGCGCAAGTTTGACGTGATGTATTCCGCAAGCCTGCTGCTGGTGGCCCTGGTGCAAATTATCACAGTCTTTGGCGGCCGTATCACCCGCCGCCTGGACCATAAACACCGTTAATTTGAAAGGAGAAAACCCATGAAGAAGATCGTTGCTCTGGTTCTGGCCCTGGCTCTTTCCCTGTCCCTCACCTCTGCTTTCGCTGCTGAAAAACTCACCATCATCGCCACTGAAAATCCCCATGCCGAAGTGCTGGAACTGGTGAAGGATGACCTGGCCAAGCTGGGTTATGAGCTGGAACTCACCGTTGTTGCCGACTACTATGTGGAAAATCCTGCCACCGCCGCTGGCGACGTGATGGCCAACTTCTTCCAGCATATCCCCTTCTTGGCCACCTACAATGCCGACGCCGCTGAAAAGGATCAGCTGGTGGCCGTGATCGAAACCCACTTTGAGCCCATGGCCATCTATGCCGGCACCAAGACCGACCTGGCCAACGTGGCTAAGGGCGATAAGATTGCCGTTCCCAACGACCCCGTGAACGAAAACCGCGCTCTGCTGCTCCTCCAGGCTGCCGGCCTGATCAAGCTGCCCGAAGGCACCACTCTGGAAAGCCTGTGCACCAAGAATGATATCGTGGAAAACCCCTATGAACTGGAAATCATCGAGCTGAACGCTGAACTGATCCCCGGCGCCCGCGCTGACGTGGCCTACGCCGTGATCAACGGCAACAACGCCACCCTGATTGACCTGATCCCCAACGTGGATGGCCTGTATGTGGAAGCTGCTGACAGCGAAGCTGCCAAGGCTTATGTGAACATCGTAGTGGTTCGCCCTGAAAACGCTGATGCTGAATGGGTAAAGGCCCTCAAGCAGGTGATGCACACTCAGAAGGTGTACGATCTGATCGTGAACGCTGGCTTTGCCCCCACCTTCGAAGTGCCCGCTGCTGAATAATTGAGGAATCAAGAAAGTGCCTTTCTTCGGAAGGGCACTTTTTTATATTCCAAGCTATTTTCTTTTTTCTCCAGAGCATGTATAATGGGTATATTCTCATCAGGAAGGAATTTGCGCATGAAACGAATGATGGGCCTTGTGCTGCTGCTTTTGCTGGCAACGGGGAATGCTTTTGGGGAAACCCTCACGCTTTCTTTTATTGGGGATTGCTCCATTGGGGAGGTGCCTGCATCTGCCGGGAAAGAGGGTAGCTATACCGCTACGGTGGATGAAAAGGGATATGACTGGCCCTTTTCTTTGGTGCGGGAATATTTGGATACGGATGATTTTACCTTTGCTAATAATGAAGTGATCTTTACCAGCCGAAATCGCCATGTGGATAAAAAGACCAATTTGAAAGCGCCGGCCCAATATGCCCAGGTCTATCTCCATTCCGGGGTGGATGCGGTGAACACCGCCAACAACCACGCCATGGATTTTTACCAGGAGGGCTATGAGGATACCCTGGCGGCTTTGGATAGCTATGAAATTTCCCATTTTGGCACCCTTTATCCCGGCACTCAAAGAGCTCAGGATCGATTGGGTGTTTACGAAGTGAAAGGAATCAAAATCGGTGCGGTGGGCTTTTCCTATCCTCAAGACAGCGATGTGAAAAAGATTTCGGCCCGTATTGAACAATTGCACCAGGAAGGGTGCGATTTGGTGGTCGTGAGCCTTCATTGGGGAAGAGAAGTGCAGGATACGCCCCAAAGCTGGCAATTTTCCTATGCCCGAAAGCTGATTGATGCCGGAGCGGATGTGATCTGGGGGCATCATCCCCATATTCTGCAGCAGGTGCAGTTTTATAACGGTAAGCCCATTTTCTACTCCACCGGAAATTTCACCTTTGGCTCTATGAGCGCTGTGGATCCGGATACGGGCATTTTTCAGCTGCAGTATGAAATCGAGGAAGAGGGAATTGCGCTTAAAAACTTCACTGTGATCCCTTGCCGTACCCAGGGCAAAGGGGATTACAGGCCCTATCCGCTTACCGATCCGGAAGAAAAGAAAACCATGCTGAAAAAGCTGATTTATAAAAAGACGGTGAAAAACATGCAAAATTTGCCCGCCTCCTTTGCGGAAACGGGCAGCGTGGATTTAATGGACGGGCTTTTGCCGGAGGAGTGATTACTCCCCGGCTTTTTTTCTGAATTGTTTCATATAATCCTTTAAGTGCTTCTGCACCACCACCCGGTAGGCAGGAGCATAGGCAGCCCGGTATGCATCGCTGTGGCTTACCGCAGGGCAGCCCTTTTCTTTATACAGAACCAGATAATAATCCAGCTCGGCGGCATAAAAGGGCGTTTCATCCTGATCCGCCATTTTTTCAAGGCTTTGCAGCTTCTTATGGAAGGAGCGCATATCGCCCTTGGCAGACTGAGCAGCCTGGAGAAAGAGACAGTTGATATCCTCCGGGGGAATGCCCTTTTCCAGGCAGGGGCGCAAATTCAGCCGGCACAGGCCATTGCCGATGGATTCATAAAGAGGCTCCTTGGCCATGGGGGAAAGGCCGGCCATTTCCTGTTGCAGGCGCTGCAGGCTTTTCTTTTCGTCCGCAATCATATGGCCGGGGCCAAATTCATTTTGATAGATCAGCTTTACGGCGTCCTGGGGCTGCATCTTCGGATAATTTTCAAAATGGGCGGATAAAATAGCGCTCACCATGGCCATGCTTCCCTTCATCATGTTATTGCAAGTATCATATCATGTTTTGGTCGTTCCATCAAGGAAAAGAAAGGAATTAGGCCATAGGTGACATGGAAGCGGGAATATTTCTATCCATTTTGTCTATTGGCGAAGTATGGAAAATGTGATATAATAAATCGTTCCGCATCCTTTGGGTGCGGTGAAATAGATATTGGAGGAGTTTCCATGCCTACCACGCAGTTTGATAAAGAATCCATCAAGAAATCCATTCAGGGAAAGCTGCAGCGCTATAACGGCCGTACCCTTGCTGACGCCACCGATCAGCAGATCTATTACGCCGTGGCTTCCACCGTGCGCGATCAGATCATGCAAAAATGGGTGGCCTATCGGGAAAAGGATAAGAGTTATCAGGGCAAGCGCCTGTATTATCTTTCCGTAGAATTTCTCACTGGCCGCAGCCTGCATTGCAATATTCTGAACCTGTGCAGCCAGGAAGTATATCAGCAGGCCTTTGAAGAATTGGGCCTGGATTGGCGCCGCGTATTTAAGGAAGAGCCCGAACCCGGCCTCGGGAACGGCGGCCTGGGCCGCCTGGCTGCCTGCTTCATGGATAGCTTGGCTTCCCTTTCTCTTCCTGCCATGGGCTGCACCATCCGCTATGAATACGGCCTGTTCCGCCAGCGCATTCTGGGCGGCCAGCAGGTGGAAGTGCCGGATAACTGGCTGGAAAACGGCAATGTGTGGGAAGTGCCCGCCATGGAAGATGTATGCGAAGTGCATTTTGGCGGCTATGTGGAAGAAACCACTGAAAACGGCCGGATGAAATTTACCCTGAAAGATTACCACACCATCGAAGCCGTGCCCTATGATATGCCCGTGGCCGGTTACGATTGTGAAACGGTAAACTCTCTGCGCATGTGGCGCGCCCGCTCTCCTAAAACGTTGGATCTGGCCACTTTCTCCAGCGGCCAGTATTCCAAGGCCATGCGGGAGCAGGAGCTGGCCTCTGTGATCAGCAAGGTGCTCTATCCCGAAGATAATCATTACGAGGGCAAGGAACTGCGCTTAAAGCAGCATTATTTCTTCACCAGCGCCACCCTCCAGTATGCCATCAAGGATTTCAAGCGCCGCTTTGGCACCAATTTCATGCTGCTGCCTGAAAAAATGACGGTGCATATCAACGATACCCATCCCGGCCTGGCGATTCCTGAACTGATGCGCATCCTGATGGATGAAGAGGGCCTGGGCTGGGAAGAAGCTTCCTGGATCGTGCAGCATACCGTGGCTTACACCAACCATACCGTGATGAGCGAAGCGCTGGAGCGCTGGCCCGAAGCCATGATGAAGAATCTGCTGCCCCGAATCTATATGATTCTGCAGGAGATCAATCGCCGGGTATGCGCCCGTTTGGCGGATCATTTCCAGAATGGCGCCGATCCCCGCATCGCTCAAATGGCCGTAACTGCCTACGATATGGTGCATATGGCCAATCTTTGCGTGGCCATGAGCTATTCCGTCAATGGCGTGAGCCAGCTCCATGGGGATATCCTGAAAGAGGATACCTTCCATGATTACTATGAATTTACCCCCAGTAAATTTTCTGCCATCACCAACGGCATCACCCATCGCCGCTGGCTGATGACCTGCAACCCTGGGTTGACCAAGCTGATCACCGATTCCATTGGCGATAAGTGGAAGCGGGAGCCCCAACTGCTCAAGGAGCTTTTTCCCTTCCAGAACGACGCCGCCTTCCGGGCCGAATTTGAAAAGATCAAGCGGCAGAACAAGGAAGTGTTCTCCAATCTTTTGATGCAGCGCCAGAAGATGACCGTGGATCCTGATTTCCTCTTTGACGTGCAGGCCAAGCGTCTTCACGAATACAAGCGTCAGCTGCTTAACGCCCTGCATATCATGGTGCTCTACAACCGCATCATGGATGACCCCAACTTCACCATGACGCCCCGGGTATTCATCTTTGGCGCCAAGGCCAGCCCCGGTTACTATATCGCCAAGCAGATCATCAAATTGATCATCGCCATCAGCAAGCTCATTGATAAGAGCCCCCGGGCGAAAAAGTATCTGCGGGTGATTTTCCTGGAAAACTATGACGTATCCAGCGCTGAGGCCTTGATCCCCGCTGCCGATCTTTCTGAGCAGCTGTCTACTGCCGGCAAGGAAGCCAGCGGCACGGGCAACATGAAATTTATGATGAACGGCGCTGTGACCATGGGCACCATGGACGGCGCCAATGTGGAAATCCACGATCAGGTGGGCCCGGATAATATTTATATTTTCGGCATGCGGGCGGACACCGTCAGCGATCTGTATCGGGAAGGCACCTACTCTCCCATGCATATCTATGAAAACAATGCGGAATTGCGCCGTGCCCTCACCCAGATCATTGATGGCACCCTCTTCCCTGATAACCCCGCTCTGCTCCAGGATATCTACCACAATCTGCTCTTCAACGATCATTACTTTGTGTTGAAGGATTTTGGCTCCTATTCTATGGCTCAGCGCCGGGTAGACGCCGATTATCAGAACCGGGAAAAGTGGCTCAAGATGGCAATTGCCAATACTGCCTGCTCCGGTGTGTTCTCCTCCGACCGCACCATCAGCGAATACAACGAAATGATCTGGCATCTGAAATAATCAAAAGGGGCTTTGTCCATATGGCAAAGCCCTCTTTTCAACCGATGGTTGCAACTGCAGGTTGCAAATGGGAGGTTCAACCAACAATTTCTTGCCAAATGCGAGAAAATCCTCTATGCTAATTTTGCAAGCGGCCGCTGAGCACCACAAAAAGGAGACGTTACCATGATCGATAACACCACCGTAGGAAAAACCATCGCCGCCCTGCGGCAGCGGGCAAACCTGAGCCAGCAGGGGCTGGCCAATCTTTGCAGTGTTACCCACCAGGCCGTATCCAAATGGGAAAATGGTATGGCGCTGCCGGATATGCAGACCATGCTGTTTTTGAGCAAATATTTTGAAGTATCCATGGAGGATATTCTTACCGGTAATTTGCCTGAAATGGGAAAGTCCCAAAGCATGCCAGTGAGCGCGTTGCATGAAATGGAAGCAGAAAGCATGAACGCTGTTGATGAAGATGCGGTATCAGCAGGCGCTGGGGAAGAGTATCGAGAGGCTATGTCTGCAGCGCATGGCAAGGAATATAGAAAGGCTATGGCGGCGGCAGAGGAAAATGAAAAAACCCCCGCAATGGATTGGCGGGAGATTAAGAAGCTGGCTCCCTTTGCCAGTCGGGGAACCATGGAAAAGCTGATTATGGATAAGGTGGAGAAGGGCGAAGCGATGAGCTGGGAGCAAGTGTTTGATCTTTTGCCCTTCTGCAGCCGGCGGTTGGTGGATTATCTGCTGGATAAGCTGGAAAACGAGAGTATCGATTGGAAGCATGCGCAGAAAATTATGTGTTTTGCCAGCCAGGAGAAAGTGGATAAGCTATTTGAAAAATTCCTTTCGGAAATGGATTTGGAAAAGCTTGCTGCCATTGCCCCCTTTGTTTCAAAATCCTTTCTGGCAGAAGCATTGCGCAATATGAAAGAGGTGGATGCGGATCAGGTATTGGGCCGCTTTCTGCCCTTCCTGCCCAAGGAAACAGTGGATGAGATGATTTTCAAAAAGCTGGGGAAAACACCGGAAAACAAGCAAAAAAAAGCAGCTCCAAGCGAGCAAAGCATGGACTGGGGCGAATTGATAGCCATGGCGCCGGAATTGGATGAAAATCGGGTGCGCAGGAGCATGGAAAGGATTCTGGCCAGGGAAGATGTGAAAAATATGGATTGGGGCCTGCTTATGGGCTTTACTCCATACGCCGATGAAGAAATCCTCTCCCGAATGGCTGATCATTTGGTGCGCCAGGGGAAAATGGCGGATATGGATTGGGGCATGCTCATTGGCCTGACCAGCTATCTGAATGAAGAAATTCTGAGCAGGCTTACCAAGTGGATTCTAAAGGAGCGAGGCACCCAGGGGTTGGAAAGCGGCATGACCGGCGCGCTTTTGCCCTATATCAACCAGGATGCCAAGGACGCGCTCCATGACGCCCTGTTTCCGGAGGTGCCCAAGCAAAATACCGGAAAAAAAGCGAGAAAAGAGCGCCTTCTCATGCGCATTGCCCGAAAAGCCGTGGAAGAAGGCAATGAAGAATGGCTGGAGGAGCATGGTGATGAGCTGAGCCAGGAGGAATTGGAAGTGATTCTGCCCCTGGCAGCTCAAAAGCAAATGTGGGGCGCTTTGGAGGAGCTTTGGGAGCACGCGGATGACGCCACCTTGCAGTATCTGATTTATGCGGCCATTGAGCAGAAAAATTGGGAACTGCTGGAGGAACTGCAGGAGCATGCCAACGATGAAAATCTGGGCAACATTGCCAAGGCTGCCATGACCGCAAAACAGTGGGAGCTGTTGGAGGAACTGCAGGAATATTTGGATGATCCCAGCCTTTCAGCGGCTGCCAAGGCGGCGACGGATGCCAAGCAATGGGATCTGGTGGAGGAAATGCTGGACCGGCTGGACCAGGAAACCCTTCAAACCGTTCTGGATGCGGCTATGGCTGATTCCAATTGGGATATGATTGACGAAATCAAAGAATACTTGGATGAAGAGTAAAAAAATGCGCTCGCTCTTTTTATGGGAGCGGGCGCATTGGTTATTTTCTGTTTCTGTAATCCCGGGGAGAGCAGCCGTAAAGCTGGTGGAAGCATTTGCAGAAATATTCCGGATCATAAAAGCCGGAAAGATCGGAAATTTCCCGGATGGAATAGGAGGCGCCGCCGGTGCCCAGCAATTGCCTGGCATGGGCCAGGCGGGTATGCATTAGGAAAGTGGTGGGGGTCATACCCATATCCTTGCGGAATACTCGGCGGATATGATCGGGGCAGTAATTCATCCCCTGCATAGCATCCATGACGGAAAATTCTGGATTGGAAAAGTGCTGGATGATTTCGTTTTTGATTTGCTCTGTAATTTTATCCTTTCTCCCATCGGTGATCCAGTGCGCAATCAGCGTGCAGGCGGCTTCGGCCAGAGAATCAACGGCATGGCGTGGCGCGGCAGGGTCATAATACAGGCCCTGGAGGAGCCGGAAAATGGTTTCAACGGTATGATTGGCGTCATCTTCCAGCCAGCGGGGCTCGCATGGAAAAAGCTTTGCTTCATCATCAAATTTCAGATAAATATCCTGCCATTTGACGCTGGCATCCTCTGCATTCTTGACATGGGGGATATTGGGCGGGCACAGGGTGATGGAACCGGGAAAAAATCGCTTTTCCAGGCTGCCCACTTTTTCGGTTCCCTCACCGGCCACATTGAGAATAATTTCCCAGCAAGGGTGCTGGTGAAGATTGCAATGGGATATCAGCCCGGAAATATTGGTGCCAAGCAACTGCATCTTGTTTACCTCTTCTCAGGATATTCTGATTTTATTATAGAAAGAATGTCGGTTTTGTCAAGATGGATGTCGGCAGAAGAATGGCGAATTAATGGATGGATGTGGTATGATAATAAAAAAAGATGAATCGGAGGGAGCAAACATGAAGGAATTTCCAAGGACAGAAGTGGCAGGCATCTCCCTGCCCCGTATGATCATCGGCACCAACTGGATGCTGGGCTACAGTCACCGCACGGCTTCCGCAGATGATATGATCCGCGCCCGGTATTCTACCAAAGAAGCGGTATGCGAAACCCTGTGCGCCTATCTGAAATATGGCATCGATGCTATGATGGCCCCTTTTGTGGATAACGAATGCCAGCCCAAGCAGGTGTTGATGGATGGCATCCACATGGCAGAGGAGAAAATGGGCAGGAAAATCATTCTGATCGATACCCCCAGCATTGATGTGAGCGATACGGAAGAGGGGAGAGCCAATGCCAGAAGGAAGATTGAGGCTGTGGCAAAGAATGGCGCCACCTTCTGCCTGATTCATCATGCGAGCGCAGAACAACTGGTATGCAAGCGCACCGCCACCATTGATCGGCTGCAGGATTACACAAAAATAATCCGCGAATATGGGATGATTCCCGGCCTTTCCGCTCATATGCCGGAATTAATCATCTATTCCGATGCTCATCCGGAATACGATGTGCAAACCTATATTCAGATCTATAACTGCATGGGCTTTTTGATGCAAGTGGAAATTGAAAACGTGCGCCGCATCATTGAAAATGCCAAGAAGCCTGTGATGACCATCAAATCCATGGCCGCTGGCCGCTGCACCCCCTATGTGGGCATTACTTTCTCCTACGCCTCTTTGCGGCCTCAGGATATGGTGACCATCGGCGCCCATACGCCTCGGGAAGTGCATGAGGATGTGGAAATTGCCCTGGCCGCCATCGAGCGCCGCTATCCCAATATGGAAAAGCGCAATTCGCCCCAGCAAACCAAAATTCTGGGGGGGAATCAATAAAAAAATCGGAGCAGATTTGCTCCGGTTCAGACCATTGACAAACCCCACAAACGCAAAAATGGCTGCAAGTATGCGGCCATTTTTGCTTACTGTGTTGGCGTCGGCTGAAAAATGCAGTTACTTACGTTCATGTAAGCCCCCTTTTTTGCAGCCTCGCCGCCTTGAGTTGCAGGGTTTCTCTCAGTCTGCCAAATCATTGACTTTGGAGAAGGGATTATTCCCTGCGCTCATCATTGACCAGGTTTTTCAGCTCCTGCATAAAGGTGGGGATATCGGTAAAGGAGCGATAAACAGAGGCAAAGCGAATATAGGCTACTTCATCCAGCTTGCGCAATTCTTCCATCACCATTTCGCCAATTTTTCGGGTGGTGATTTCTTCTTGCAGGCTATTGTAGGCAACCTGCTCAATGGAGGAAACGATTTTTTCAATTTCGGCGGCAGATACGGGGCGCTTATGGCAGGCGGCAATAATGCCGCTGCGCACCTTTTTGGCATCAAAAAGCTCTCGGGAGTTATCCTTCTTGATTACGAGCAGCTGCTGTACTTCAATTTTTTCATATGTAGTGAATCGGCGGCCGCAATTGATGCATTCCCGGCGGCGACGAATAGAATTGCCGTCATCCGTGGGGCGGGAATCCACCACGCGGCTGTCGGCGCAATTGCAAAACTGACACTTCATGGATACATCATCCTTCTCTTGCATGATCGGGTGGGTTTTATTATAACTTGTTCCACAGCATTTGTCTACTATTTTGAAGCAAATTTGTAAGAAAAATTTAACTATTTTAGGAAAGGAGAAAAAAAGAAAACCCCGCCGGATGGCGGGGCTTTGTGTCGTGCTTACTTGCGCTGCATCGCGGCGAAGCATTCGCTGCAGTACACGGGACGATCTTCCCGAGGCAGGAAAGGCACTTTCGTCTGGGCGCCGCAATTGGCACACACGGCATCGTGCATTTCGCGCGGGCCGTTGTTGTTCCGCGCAGCCTTGTGAGCCTGACGGCATTCACGGCAGCGGGTGGGCTCATTCTGGAAGCCCTTTTCGGCGTAGAATTCCTGTTCACCGGCAGTGAATACGAATTCATTGCCACAGTCACGGCATACCAGCGTCTTGTCCTGATACATTTGTTTGTTCCCCCTGATTAATATGTTGGTTAGCGTCGGCTGACCTGGTCTTTGACCCCACACTCGCCGGCTGGAACTTTGCTCTGCGCATTTGCGCCCTCACGCCATCCTCTCGCGCTTTTTGCGCGGCCGGGCTTACATCTAGACCGCACCATGCTCACCGATACTTTGATCGGCTTACGTGGACCGCTTTGCCTGCGACTGGCATCGGCTTGCAACCACAGACCCGATTTGCCAACCGCCGTCATTATAGCCCCTTTTTGCAAGAAACGCAAGTAGGTTTCTTGAAAAATTGCGGCTTTTCCAGAAAAAATTGTAAAATAATACTGGAATGAAGGGCGGCGGGCCATTATAGCGCGGCCAGCAGCGCTTCATAGGCGGCGCGGCAGCCGACTTGGGCGCATTCATGGGGAGAGCAGCCCTTTAGCAGCGCCATCGTAATCCCTGCGCAAAGGGCATCGCCGGCACCGGTTAGGGGAATGGCGGGCAAGGAAAGGGCGGGGGATATGCCAACGGAATTTGCATCCGCAAAGCATACGCCCTGAGCGCCCTTGGAGATAAATACATTCTTCACCCCGGCCTTCACCAGCGCCCGGGCGGCTTTTTCTGCTTCCTGCTCCCCCGTCATCATTTGGGCTTCCAGCAGATTGGGCTTGATGGCGGTGAGATAGGGGAGAATGGATGTTGCTCTGGGTGCCTTGGTGCAGCTGACAGGATCCAGAATCAGGGGCACGGCAGCGTGACGGGCGATATAGAGCAGGGTTTCGGGGGCAAGATTGGCATCCAATACACAGGCGTTCGATTGATTGATGAAAGCCATTTTTTCTTCCATCACCTGCGGGGTAATGGCATCCACTGCCGTCATATCGCTGACGGCCAGGGCCATATCCCCCTTTTCATCATGAATGCATAAATAGGTGGGGGTGGGGGCGTTGGTTTTCAGCGAAAGGGAAAGATCGATTCCGCTTTGCAGGCAGAAAGAGGAAAGCAAGGGCTCCCGTTCATCGCTGCCAAGGGCGGTGATGAAAAATACCTCCGCGCCCATGGCCGCAAGGCGTGCGGCAATATTGCGTCCCACTCCGCCGGGCCGCAGGGTGATCTTGCCGGGATTGGAATCCTTTTCAATCAGCGGCGCGTTGGGGAATGCCAATAGATCCAGGTTCATGCCCCCGACCACGGTGATTTTTCTGGTGCTGTTAGGCGTCATGATCCATGATTCCTGCGGCTTCATCCAGCTTTTTCAGCACTTCATCCATTTTCACCACGTCGGCGCGGATGGAAAGATCGGCCTTTTCGTCCAAGGTTTCTTGGGCTTCATCCCGCACGTCCTCCAAATCGGCCATCAGCTCATACAGGCCTTCCAGAATTTCTTTCATCGCCTTTCGATAGGCGTAATTTTCCTGTTTCATGGATATACACTCCTTTTAGCTTACAGCAGCCTTTCGCCGGTTTGAGCGTCAAATACGGCAGTGGTGAGGGCGGGGAGATCGGCCATAAAAGTTTTTCCGTTTCGCAGGGTGATTTCTTGCTTACAGCCATTGCAGGTGTTGATCACGATCATGCTGGCATCGGCCAGGATGGCATCGCCGTTTTCCCCGTAGATATGGACGCCGGCTTCCTTGAGAATGGCCCGCACCCAATCCTTGGTGAAGGTGGGCAGCGCAAAATACCATGCATTGCCCTTCCTGGCAGCGCAGCAATTTCCGCTCTTTTCATAGAAGGCCAGGGGCTGCGCTTCTTCATCCGCTACGCAGAAGCAGGGGGAGATCAGGCCGGCGGCCCGCTTGTCCAATTCGGCCTTATCTGCCGGGAGAAAACCACCCTTGGATACCATGGGGCTGTATTCTTTTTCTTTTTCCACGCGAATGCAGGTCGCCTGCTGAATATGAGCGGCATCCAGCTTTTGGCCATCGGAATATCCGGCTGCGTAGAAGTAGATAACCTGCTTATCCCCAGTGAGCGCTTTGATTTCTTCCAGCTGTTCCTTGGAAAGCTGCCAGGCATTGGCAAAAATGATGCAGCGATAGCGGCTCAGTTCCGCCTTTTTCAGATCGCATAGATAAATGCAGTCAAAGGCGGCGCCGCTGCGGGTGAGGGCATCCTGCACCTGGAATTGCTGATCTACGCAATGGGCATGGGCAAAGTGGGAAGCGGTATCATACACCACCAGCACATCGGCAACGGGCGCATAGGGCTTTTCTTCCCGCTTTTCGGCGATACGCTGAATTTTTCCGATTTCATCCATGAGCACAGGGTGATCCCACCAGCCCTTTTTATAAAAGATGCTGCCCTCCATGGAGCCTGCGCTGTCCAGCTTAATGACGTGGGGCACAATACGATGATCATAATACCAATAGCCCATGCCGCCCATGAGCGGAAGCAGGCAATTACGGCGCAGCATGGCGAAGGTTTCAGGATAATGAGCGGGATCGCCGCCTGGGCGGAAGGAGGTGGTGCCCACGGGGTGCTGGTCCATTTCAGTGAGCCACAGGGCATGGTTCAAGCGCATGGATTCAAGGAGCCCTCGGGACATGGGCGCGCCTTCCGGCAGGCGGTTATTCATATAGGGGAAGGGGGCGCACAGGCAATCCACCAGCCCAGGCTCTTTGAAAATCAGATCGGGGCGCAGATGGCCTTCAATGGGGGCGGCATCTCCATTGGCAGAACCCATATAATAACCATAGAAGGAACCGGCCAGAATGGGCCAGGGCCAGGTTTCCTTGATAATGCGGCAGAAGTGCAGGATAGCTTCCGGCGGGGTCATCTGGATGGCCATCTGAGCGTCCATAATATTGCGGGATTTTACGGGGTCGCGGAAAATGCCTTCATCTCCGGGTTGGGCGAAATTAGGCTGGAAAGGAGCGGTTTCAAGGGTCACATCATTTCTGCCCCAGGCCTTTTGCAGGTTTTCATCCGTGCCGTAGGTTTCCTTTAAGTATTCCCGGAAGCGCTTTTCCATGCAGGGGCCGTCATCGTTGCCCCACTGATGCCATTCGCCAAATATACCGCAGGCCACCTGAATGCCCAGAAGATGCTCAGCCTCGGGGGTTTTACTCAGCTGTTCACAAAGCAGCTTAAGCATTTCGCCTGCCTCTTTGATCCATAATTTGGAGCCCAGGCATACCCGCAGCCTTCCTCGAGCCCCTCCAAAACCAGTGCCGTCATCCCGAATCATGCGCACAGGCTCGCCGTCGTCAATGCCGGGGGCGCCATTATACCAGGCCGTTTCCTCGGGATGATCCCGCAGCCACCAATAAGGGGGATTCATATGCAGGCGAAGCAGCACCATGGAATCTGGATCGGCGTCCAGAACGCCGGCGATTTCTGCCTGAATGGGCTCCACATCAAAGGGCGTGAATTTGTGCCAGGCATAGGAAAGATTGGTATCGGCTGTTACCATCCTTACGCCCTGGGCGGCAAAATTGGCGATATTGCGCTGTGCCTGGGCCGTGTTGCTCTTGGCGGCGGGGAAATCGCTGAGACCGTAAATTACAGGGGGCAGCTGCTTTTCGTTTACCATCAGGGCAGGCCTGCCTTCTTTATACTCGATGCGGATATTTTTCATGGTGATACCTCCTATGGCGATATACAAAGTGGATAGATATATTATGGCCAATAAAGGGGCGAATGTCAATTCGTTTTCCCCAAAAAGGAACGACCGGAATCGTCCCTTTCCTATATTACAGAATCAGCATGCAATCGCCGAAGGAGAAGAAACGGTATTCCTTTTCCACGGCCTCCCTATAGGATGCCAAGGCCTCATCCTTGCCCATCAGGGCGGATACCAGCATCAGCAGGGTGCTTTCAGGCAAATGAAAATTGGTCATAAGCACGTCAGTGGCTTTCAGTTTGACCCCGGGAGTGATAAAAATATTGGTCATTCCCATGCCGGGGTGCACAATGCCCTGGTCATCCGCCGCGGTTTCCAGGGTGCGCACGGAGGTGGTGCCAATGCATACAACGCGGCCGCCACTGGCCCTGGCAGCATTGATTTTTTCTGCTGCTTCCGGGGTGACTTCGTAATATTCAGAATGCATCACATGCTCGGATACGTCCTCGGCCTTTACAGGGCGGAAGGTGCCAAGGCCCACATGGAGCAAAACCGGCACGATTTCAATGCCTTTTTCCCGGATGCGCTCCATTACTTCTGGGGTGAAATGCAGCCCGGCGGTGGGGGCGGCAGCGCTGCCCTCCTGCTTGGCATAGATGGTTTGATACTGGGTGGGGTCCTCCAATTTTTCATGAATGTAGGGCGGAAGGGGCATTTCGCCCAGGCGATCCAAAAGCTCCTCAAAGATGCCTTCATAAATGAAGCGCACGATGCGGCCGCCGGCGTCGGTGGTATCCCCAATTTCGGCCCGGAGAAGCCCATCCCCAAAGGAAACGGTGACGCCCTTTTTCAGCCGCCGGCCGGGACGCACAAGCGTTTCCCAATGATCCTTATCCACCCGCTTGAGCAAAAGCACTTCTACCGGCACATGGGTATCTTCCTTTTCGCCAAGAAGCCGGGCGGGGATCACCTTGGTCTGGTTAATTACCATCACATCCCCGGGCCGGAGATAATCGGGCAGATCCCGGAAGATTTTATCTTCGTGCAGGCCGCTTTCCCTGTGAATTACCATCATCCGTGCCGCGTCCCGGGGGATCATGGGGGTTTGCGCGATGAGGCGCTCGGGAAGATCGTAGTAAAAATCTGACGTTTTCATTTGCAAAATCCTCTTATATTCATCTGGGATCAATTGCTGAATAAAGATCATCCAGAAATGATCCCATTCGGTTTTCTTGGAGGGGGTGCGGGGGAACCGTTCTTTAACCTTCAAAGAACGGTTCCCCCGCCTTATTACTTCCATGTTACACGCCTAGGCCTTTGGCTACGTTGACCACGAAATCCTGCACGTTGGTGACGATGGTGCGGGCGCTGAGGCTGCCCCGATCACCCAATTTATTGACAGCAAATTCGGAAATATCCACGCTGTAGAAATACACCTGGCGGATTGAGCCATCCGGCATCACCCGGAAGGAAGGCGTCATATTCCCGGTGGCGATGGCGTGGAGGGTGGTGGCCATACAAATGACGGTGGTAGCCTTGCGGATCTGATTGCGCATGGCATCCTGGGCGGCATATACATCGGCATGCACTTCAGGCAGCGGCCCGTCATCCCGGATGGAACCGGCCAGCACGAAGGGTACCTGCTTTTTTACGCAGGCATGAATGATGCCATCCTGAATCCCTTCACCCTCAATAAAGGCAGGGATGGAGCCATAGGCGCGAACCCGATTGATGGTATCGATATGATGATAATGGCCCATGGGATAGCTTTGCTGCGTATAGATATCCTGGCCCAGGGCGGTGCGCTTGTAGGCGCCTTCTAAATCATGGGTGGCCAGAGCATTCCCGGCCAGCACGCCGTGCACGAAGCCATTTTGAACCAATCTGGCAAAGGCAGCCCTGGAATCGGAATCAAAGGCTACGGCAGGGCCCAGCACCCATACGATGTGGCCATGCTCTTTTTCGTGGCGCAAAAGCTCGTAGAGGTGATCGTAATCCCGGGAGAAAGCCGTTTCCCGGGAACGGCCCTGGCGGAAGGAGAAGGTGTCCTTTTCCTGGACGGATGGGGAAACAAAGCCCTGGGTGTGCACAAAAATCCCTTGGCTGCCGTCCTCTTTGCGGCCAACAAATACCAGATCGCCCGCTTTCAGATGGCGAAATTCCTTGATCTGCACCTGTGCTCCATCCCATACGGCCACGCAGTCCATCCGGCTTTCTTTGGCCAGATGCCATTCGCCGTTTACCTTAAAGTATTCGGGGAAAATGGTGGTGGCGTGATAATTCTCAGGGGCAACGAAGTCTTTTTCTACGCGCACAAGAGAGGCGTTGGGCGCAGAAGCGAACGCAGCAATGGAAAAATCCGGATGATGGTAGGGGAGAAGCTGAAACAGCATATAATTCCCTTCCTTTCAGGGATTTTCTTTGGAATACTGATAAGCGATCCGGGGAGAACCATCCTGCACATAGATAATGCCGCAGCGCTTGAAGCCGTGCTTTTCTACTACGTGCTGCATGGTTTTATTATCGTGGTGCGTATCGATGCGAATCTCATCCATCTGCGACAGGGCATAGGCAAAGCATTTGGTGAAAATCCCTTTGGTCTGCCCGTCGGAGGCGATTCGATGGATGGTGCCATAGGGCTTATCATGGGGCCATTTTCCATCTTCAATATACGCATAGGTGGGATCGTCGCCCACAATAAAGGCGAATACGCCTCGGATCACGCCCTCTTCTTCGCACACAAACAGCTCGCCCTTTTCGATATCGCTTACCAAAAGGTCGTGCTTGGGATAGATATTTCCCCACTGGGATGGGTTGCCGGTGCGGGCCATATAGCCCCGGGCCACGGCATAAACCGCCTCAATGGCGGGCAGATCGCATTTTTGTGCAGGTCGGATCACGGTTAGACACTCCTCAAAAAGTAATCTTTGGATAATCCTTCCATTCCGGCGGAATATCCGAATCCACGGATTGGGCAAAAGGAATGACTTTTGCTTCTTTCGTTTCTTTTTTTCTGTTCAACCAATCAATGAAATCTGTTTCATTAAAGCGAACGATCATATATTCTTTTCCTGAAGCATCCTTTACCTTTTTCAGAAAAGGGGATTTTGGCTGTTCGATTTCATTTCTGAAACGCCGGGCCAGCTTTTTCAGGTGCTGCGCTACTGCGTCCGGCGCCTGGCAAAGGAGCGGAAAACTGTCTGCGCTCAAGACGATATATTGCATGAATAGCCTTTCTCAATCCAGCAAACTGATCTGCTCTATGTCTCCGGAATCCTGATGAGCCGGCGCGGTGGGGGGCGTTTTGCCTAAGTGCTCGTAGGCAAGGGGGGTGCAAACGCGCCCTCTTGGGGTGCGCATGATAAAGCCAAGCTGCATGAGATAAGGCTCGTATACATCCTCGATGGTGACGGCGTCTTCTCCCGTTACAGCAGCCAGGGTATCCAGGCCCACCGGGCCGCCGCCGAATTTTTCGATCATGGCAGAAAGCACAGCCCGGTCAATGCGATCCAGGCCCAAGGCATCCACATCCTGCATATTCAGGCTATCCCGGGCCACTTCGGCGGTGATATGCCCGTCCCCGCGCACCTGGGCATAGTCCCGCACGCGCTTGAGCAATCGATTAGCAATACGGGGCGTGCCCCGGCTGCGGCGGGCAATTTCCAGAATCCCCTCGCTGTCATAGGGCATGCCAAGAATCCCGGCGGAGCGGGCCACAATCCGGGAAAGCTCTTCCGGGGTATACATTTCCAGGCGGAATACAATCCCAAAACGATCCCGCAAGGGAGCGGACAGGCGGCCAGCCCGGGTGGTAGCGCCAACCAAAGTGAACTTGGGAAGATCCAGGCGCATGGAACGGGCGGTGGGGCCCTTGCCGATCATAATATCCAGAGCGTAATCCTCCATAGCGGGATAGAGCACTTCTTCTACTGCCCGGGAAAGCCGATGGATTTCATCGATAAACAAAATATCACCGGCGTTTAAGTTGGTGAGGATGGAGGCCAGATCGCCGGGCCGCTCAATGGCCGGGCCGCTGGTGACGCGGATATTCTGGCCCATTTCGGCAGCCACAATGCAGGCCAGGGTGGTTTTGCCAAGGCCGGGCGGGCCATAGAGCAGAATATGATCCAGGGCATCCCGGCGCTTGAGCGCAGCGTTGATATAGATGCCCAGGCTGCTTTTCACCTTTTCCTGGCCAATATATTCTCTTAAATGCCGGGGACGCAGGGAATTTTCGATATCCTGGTCTTCCTGGCGCATGCCGGTCATTACCAGCCGATCATCCTGTGGCATAAGGCGCCTCCTTTTTATGGGGAAACCGCTTTTGAGCCAAAAGCGGTTTCCTCATACCCCTTCCGAAAAGCGAATCGGGATAATTCAAATAACCGCTGATGTCAGTTGCATTCCCCGAGGTAATTATTTCTGATTAGAACCCAGCCATATTTCTGAGCGCCAAGCGAACCAATTCGTTGGCCGAATCGCTCTGGCCCCGCACCTGGCCAATAGCTTTGGCAGCTTCGGCGGGCGTGTAGCCCAAAGCCTGCAGGGCGGCCAATGCTTCGGTGGCGGCGTCCTCTTGAATGGGAGTATAGGCGCCGCCGGATACGGGCACGGCGTCCAGATCGCTTTGATCCACCTTTTCTTTCAATTCCAGCGCCAATCGCTGAGCGGTTTTTTTGCCCACGCCGGGGGCACGGGAAAGGGTGGTGATATCCCCGGTAACGATGGCCAAGGTAAGATCCCTCAGCGGCATGCTGCCCAGGATGGAAAGGGCCACCTTGGGGCCAATACCGCTGACGGAAAGAAGCCTTGCAAACATGCTTTTTTCTTCCCGGGTGGCGAAGCCGAATAATTCCATGGCATCTTCCCGCACGGAAAAATGGGTATACATTTTCATGGATTCGCCCACGGGGGGAATCTCCTGCAAGGTGGTCATGCTGCAGGAGAGGAGATAGCCCACTCCGCCCACATCGATCACCACTTCGTTCTGGCCCTTTTCTGCTACGGTGCCTTTCAGATATGCGTACATGCTTTCCTCCCGGATTACTTCATCAAAAACTGCTCCTTCATGCGCCCGGAGGCGGCATGGGTGAGGGTGGCGGCCACGGCATCGGCGGCGTCGTCAGGACGAATGATTTGGGGCAGGTTCAGCATCATTTTCACCATTTGCTGCACCTGCATTTTATCCGCCTTGCCATAGCCGGTCACGGCCTGCTTGATCTGCATGGGGGTGTATTCATAAAGGGGACGGCCGTATTCCGCGCAGGCGCAAAGGGCTGCGCCCCGGGCTGCGCCCACGTTCAGCGCTGTGGTCACGTTCTTGGCAAAGAACAGCTCTTCAAATACGATTTCATCAGGGGAATAGGTGATGAGCAGCTCTTTCACGCCGGTAAAGATGCTATGCAGCCGATGGGGCATGGCCATATCCGGCGGGGTGATAATAGCGCCGCAATCCACTAAATAATGCCTGCTTCCGTTGGTTTCCAATACGCCCCAGCCCATGGTGGCCAGGCCTGGGTCAATCCCTAAAATCCGCATGGTTTTCCCCCTTTTATAACTTCCCTATTATAGAACGAATGTGCGCTTTTGTCAATCAAAGGAAAATGATGCCAAAAATTGATTAGATAAGTGCAAAAATAATATTGACAAAACTGATGAAATAAATATAATATAAATCGCAAGCAAAAGGAGATGGATGAATATGGAGTGGAAAGCGCTTGAAAATGATTACCTTGCCTGGATGCAGGAAGAAAAGAAGCAGGTGGAGAAAAGAATGGAAGTCCTTCGGTTTCAGGGGTGCGGGGATGATGCCATGCTGGAAAAAATTCGCCTGAATATTTATGATGCCTTTGAGGCAGTGATTCGGGCGGGAGAAAAGCAGAAGGCCGGGGAGGAAATTGCTTTTTGCCTGAGCCGGCTGGAAGGAATTCCGGCGATGTGGGAAGAAAAATTGAAAAAGGCCCAGCTTCATGAGAATGCCAGAGAAGTAGCTATTGAAAGCGTAAAGCTGGAAACGGCCCGGCATCTTAGAGAAAAGTTTATTGAAGGAATGGAAGCATAAAATGACAGAGCAGCAAGCCGTACAATTATTTAAATGCCTGGCTGACGCCACCCGGCTGCAGATCGTGAAATCCTTGAAAGAAAAGCCGTTATATGTGGAATTGCTGGCAGAGAGGCTGGAGCGCACGCCCTCCACCATTTCTTTTCATCTGAAAAAGCTGGAGGAAGCAGGGCTGGTGGAGAGCAGAAAAGAACAGTATTATGCCGTGTATGCCTTGAATGAAAGCGCTTTGAATGATCGGATCATCGATATCATCTGCGAAAAATCTGCCCAGGAGAATGACCAGATGCAGCGGGAGGCGCTTTATCGCCAAAAAGTGCTGGATACCTTTATGGAATACGGAAAGCTGAAAAGCATCCCGGTACAGCGAAAAAAGAAAAGGATCATCCTGGAGAAGATTGGCGAAAGCTTTGAAAAAGGAAAAATATATCCGGAACGGGAAGTGAATATCATCATTGCCGATTATCACGATGATTTTTGCACCCTGCGGCGGGATTTGATCTCCGAAGGCATTATGGAAAGAGACGGCCGGGGATACTGGCTGACCGATGAAGAACAGGAAGAAAACAGTTGACAGATCCTTTCGGAGATGATATAACGGATTTACATGGATGAAATCGTACCAACAGAAGAACGTTTAGGAGGGAAAAATAATGTTGAAAGCTGGATTTGCGCGGGTGGATGTAACGCCGCCTCTGGGCTCTGATCTGTCGGGATATTTCTATCGGAGATTGGCAACGGGCACCAAGGATCCTTTGTATGTCAATGCGGTGGCCATTGAAAATGATGAAGAAAAGATCATCCTTATCGCCATCGACTATATCGGCATCAAGCTGAACTATAATATGAAGATCCGCAAGATGATCGAGGAGCGCACGGGCGTGCCCGTTGATCATGTGCTGCTTGCCGCCCTGCATCAGCATACCGCTCCCTGCATCGGGGATGAAGTTGATAAGTTTACGGCCCTGCGGGATCCCATTTTCCAGGATGTGCTTTTCCGCAAAATTGCCGATGCTGCCGTGATGGCCGTTGCTGATTTGCAAGAGGCCGTGATGAGCACCGCGGAAAGGGAAGTGGAGGAGCCCATCGCCTTCGTACGCCGCTATTTTACTGCGGATGGCAGCGTGCAGACCAATCCCGATACCAAGAAATACACCTTGACGAAGCGGTGCGCTGAGGCGGATAATACCATGCGCCTTATCCGCTTTACCCGGGAAAAGGCCAACGATATCGCTATTTTGAATTTCTCCACCCACCCCGACGTGGTGACGGGCATGGAATTCTCCGCCGACTGGCCCGGCTTCACCCGGAAATACTTTGAAGAAGATGTGCCCGGCGTTTCTTCCTTGTTCTTCACCGGCTGCCAGGGGGACAGCAATCATTTCGATTTCTTTAAGCCCAAGGAAGAACGCCTCAAGAATAATTGCGGTTATGACCATGCCAAGTATATGGGCCGGATCGTGGCCAATGCTGCCAAGGCGGCCTGGGGCGAAACCAAGGAATGCGCTCAGCAGGGCATTTTTGCAGAAAACACCGTGCTTTACAACAAAACCAACGTGGAAGATGTGGATCAGTACGATCATTACAAGGCCTGGTATGATGATTACGAGGCGGGGCGCCTGGATTACAATCCTCATATTACCGAGCTTGCCTATGCCAGCCGCATCATCCGCCTGCGCACCGCGCCTATCTTCCATCCCGTTCCCCTGACTGTGATGGGTATTGGCGGCGTGGCCTTCGTGGGCTTTGGCGGCGAAGCATTTACGGCTTACGGCGCAGCCATGCGTGCCCTGGTTCCAGAAAAATTCGTGGTGTGCGCAGTGTGCGCCAACGGCTATGAAGGCTACTTCCCCACGGAAGAAGCATTCGGCCAGGGCGGCTACGAAGCCAAGAGCTCCCTCTTTACCCCCACCCTGGAAAAAGAAATTGTGGCGGCAGCCGACGAAATTTTCAAGAAGCACCGCTAATATAAAAGCTCCTGATTCCCAAGCGGAATCAGGAGCCTTTTTTATCATCGGGGAGAAATGGCTGATAGAAAATTGATCCTCCTATAAAGGAATCAGTTTTCTTGGAGAAGGTACGGGAGGGGCTTTTTATATGAAAGCCTCTCCCGCTATTTTTCCTTACATCCGGCCCTTTACCATAGTAAGCGCGATGCGCTTTTTCTTTTCATCCACATCGACCACCCATACCTTGACCACATCACCCACCTTCACAACTTCGGAGGGATGCCGGATAAAGCGATCTGCCAGCCGGGAAATATGCACCAGGCCATCCTGATGCACGCCGATATCCACGAAAGCGCCAAAGTCGATGACGTTTCGCACGGTGCCGGTCAATTCCATGCCGGGCTGCAGATCCTTGATGTCTAATACATCTGTGCGCAAAACAGGAGCAGGCAGGGAATCGCGGGGGTCACGGCCGGGCTTTTGAAGCTCGGAAAGCACATCTTTCAAGGTGGGCAGACCAATGGAAAGCTGGGCGGCCAGCTGATCCAGCCCATATTCCTGGGCCTTTTCTCCAATCCCGGGCACGCCGCCGTTTTTCACATCCTTCACATCGTAGCCAAGGAGGAAAAGGAGCTGCTTGGCAGCGTCATAGCTTTCGGGGTGCACGGCGGTGGCGTCCAGAGGATTTTTGCTGTCCATTACCCGCAAAAATCCTGCGCACTGCTCAAAGGCCTTGGGCCCCAGCTTGGGCACCTTTTTCAGCGCTGCACGGCTTGGAATGCCGTTTTCTTCCCGATAGGCCACGATATTCTTGGCCAGGGCGGGGCCAATGCCGGCCACATGAGAAAGCAATTCTGCCGAAGCGGTGGATACTTCAACCCCCACCAGGTTCACGCACTGCTCCACCACGCCGTCCAAGGCACCGGTTAATTCATTCTGCTTTAAATCATGCTGATACTGGCCCACGCCAATGGCTTTGGGATCAATCTTCACCAGCTCGGCCAGGGGATCCTGCATGCGCCGGGCAATGGAAACGGCGCTGCGGAGGGATACATCAAACTCCGGGAATTCCTGGGCGGCCAGCTTGCTGGCGGAATAAACGGAGGCACCGGCCTCGCTGACGATCACATAGGCAACGCCGGGCATATCGGGAAGCAGGGAAGCAATGAACTGTTCGCTTTCCCGGGAGGCGGTGCCGTTGCCAATGGCAATGGCGGTGACCCCATGATCCTTTACCATGCGCCTGATGAGCTTGGCTGACTGGGCCTTCTGGAATTCTTGGCCGGGGAGGGTGAAATGCCCTACCCCCGTTTCCAATACCTTGCCGTTTTCATCGATCACGGCCAATTTGCAGCCCGTGCGGAAGCCGGGGTCCACACCCAGGGTCACTTTCCCCTTGATGGGGGGCTGCATGAGAAGCTGGTGCAGGTTATCGGAAAACACCCGGATGGCGGATTCATTGGCCCGGTCGGTGAGCTCATTGCGGATTTCCCGCTCCATGGAGGGGAAAAGAAGGCGTTCCCAGGCGTCCTCGCAGGCCAGGGCCACCTGCTCGGAAGCGGCGGAGCCCGGGCGCACAAAGGCGTTTTTCACATCACGGAGCGCATGCTCATCGGCGATTTTCAAGGTGACTTTCAAAAATTCTTCCCGCTCGCCCCGGTTTACGGCCAGAATACGGTGGGCAGCCATTTTGGCCACCGGCTCCTGATATTCATAATACATGCGGTATACGCTGTCTTCTTCCTTGGCGGCGCGGCTTTCAATCACGCCTTCCCGAAGCAGAAGCGCACGCAGATCCTTACGAAGAGCGGCATCGTCGCTGACGGATTCGGCAATAATATCCCGGGCGCCTGAAAGGGCGCTTTCGGCGTCCGATACTTCTTTTTCTTCGCTGATGTATTTTGCGGCTTCCGCCATGGGATCGGCCTTGGGAAGCTGCAGAAGCAGCCACAGAGCCAAAGGCTCCAGGCCCTTTTCCTTGGCGATGGTGGCCCGGGTGCGGCGCTTGGGGCGGAAGGGGCGGTAAAGATCCTCCAATTCCGCCAGGGTTTGAGCGGCGGCAAGCTTATGAGAAAGTTCATCCGTCAATACGCCCTGTTCGGTGAGGGATTTTTCAATTTCCTCCCGGCGCTTTTGCAGTCCGCGCAGGTATTCCAGACGATCGGATAATTCCCGCAGCACCTGATCATCCAATGATCCCGTGGCTTCCTTGCGGTAGCGGGCGATAAAGGGGATGGTGTTGCCTGCATCCAACAGCTCCATGACGGCTTGCACCTGCTGAGGGCGCAGGGAAAATTCCTTGGCCAGAATGGTTACGAAATCCATTTAGAATCAACCTCCGTTTAAGTGAGTTTTCTGATTTTACAGGCATAGGTGGCAAAAAGCAAGATGGCTGCGCCGATCCAGGCGGAAACCTCTGCAATATACAAGCCCAGCTGCCCCAAGATGCCGGGAAGCAGCAGGGCGCAGCCCACCCGCATGATAAGCTCTACAATACCGGAGATCATGGGGGTGAGGGTATCGCCCATGCCCTGAAGGGCGGAGCGGTATACATAGAGAAGATACAGCGCGATGAGGCTGGACAGCATGACGTTCAGATATAATTGCGCCACATCCAATACCTGATCAAACTGAGCGGCGCTGCTATCTACAAACAGCGAGAGCACAGGACGGCCGATGATAAACAATACCAGAGAAATCACCAGCGCAGTAGCTACGGAAATTATCGCGCCAATATTCACGCCTTTTTTTATACGCTGCATTTTTCCTGCGCCAAAGTTTTGCCCGGCATAGGTGGCGATGGAAGCGCCAAAGGAGGTGGCAGCCATTTCCAGCAGGCCGTAGAGCTTGTTGGTGGCGGTGTACCCGGCGATAAAGATTTCGCCAAAGCTGTTCACCACCCGGGAAACGACCATACCGCCCACGCCGATGATGCCATTTTGCAGGGCAGCAGGGGTGCCAAGCTCAATCAGGCGGCGGGCAGTTTTCCTTTCGGGGCGAAGATCCTTTTTCCCAAAGCGAATGATGGGCATTTTTTTGATGATTTTCAGGCAATACAGCGCTGAAATGCCCTGAGCCATCACGGTTGCAATGGCGGCGCCTGCCACGCCCCAGGGAATTACGATCACAAGGAGCGCATCCAAAGCGATATTGGAAACGGAAGCGATGATCATGGCGATGAGAGGCGTGCGTGCATCGCCCACAGCGCGCAGGATGCATGCCTGCACGTTATAGGCCCCCAGGATAGGAAGGCCGGCAAAGAGGAGGCGAAGATACTGGGAAGCCTGGGGCCTGATATCCAAGGGCACTTGCAAAAGGGCCAGCACTGGGGCAACAAGCAATTGGCTGATGACCAGCAAAAATAAAGCGATGATCACTGTGAGAGAAACGGATTGACCCACAGCCTTACGCAATTCTTCTTTGTTTCCTGCACCGAAACATTGGGAAATATGCACAGAAAAACCCTGAGTGAAGCCCCAGATCATGCCCATGATCAGCCAATTGAACCAATCGGCAGAACCAACCGCTGCCAGGGCCTGGATGCCGGCGAACTGGCCTACAAAGGCGGCATCTATAATGGTATATAGCTGCTGGCAGATGTTTCCAGCCATAATGGGCAGGGCAAAGCGAAAAATCAGCTTTCCCGGCTTGCCTGCCGTCATATCTGTTCCTTGCATGATTTCCTCCAAATTTGATAACGTGCGAAAGCCATTATACGAAATTTTTAAAAGAAACGCAAGCAAATAAAAAGCGCCCGATGGGAAATCGGGCGCTGGAACGATGAATCGTATTATGATTTCTGATCCTTGATTTCGCTGGAGGAAACCAGCATTTTGTTGCCAAGCTGCGCCTTGCGGTAATAGAGAATGGAAAGCACGCTGCAAAGGAGCCATCCGGCAGGATAGCCCATGGCCAGGGGAATCAGCTCATTCACGATAAAATTGGACACCACGAACAGATAGATCTGACGGAAAACCACGAAGGAGGAAAGCATGATATACATGGGCACCTTGCTGTTGCCCGCCCCGCGCTGGGCACCTGCATAGATCTGGTTGAAACAGCAGAGCACATAGAAAGGCGTGAGCCAACGGAGCAGCTGCGTTCCGTAGTCGATCACTTCAGGCTTATCATTGAAAAAGGCTACCAGATGCGGAGCAAACGCGATCACCAATGCGGAAATAATCAGTGTGACCACAACGGAGATGCCAATCGCAACGCTGACGCCCTTTTTGGCCCGGTCCATTTGGCCGCGGCCCAGATTCTGTCCCACGAAGGTAGTACAGGTAAGGGAGAGGGACTGCATGGGGAGGAAGATCAGCTGGTCGATCTTATGATAGGCCGTGTAGCCGCCCATGCAATCGGCGCCGAACTGGTTGATATAGGATTGGGCGAATACATTGGCAAATGCCGTGACGGCCATCTGAAGTGCGGCGGGGATGCCCACTTTGATGGTCTTTTTCAGCATTTCCATGTGGAAACGGATTTTGCGAATGCGCACCTTGATCCAGGAATTTGTCCGTAAAAGGGTGATAATGGTAAGTGTTGCGGAAATTCCCTGAGAAATGATGGTGGCCCATGCCACGCCTTCAACACCCATATGGAATACCAGCACAAACACCAGATCCAATACCGTATTGGTGATGGCGGCTACCACCAGGAAGATAAAGGGACGGCGGGAATCGCCCACGGCTCTGAGGATATTGGAACCCATGTTGTATAAAACAAGGCCGGCCAATCCGGAAAAATAGATGGTAAGATACGCGGAAGAATGGGGCATCACTTCTTCCGGTGTTTTGATCAGACGGAGCATCAGGGGCACCATGGAAACGCCGATGATCGTAAATGCCACAGCCAGCACCAGGGCCAGCATCACCGCATTATGTACAGCCTGCTGCACCTTTTCCTTATTCTTTGCCCCATAATACTGGCTGATCACCACGCCGGCACCGCTGGCAAGGCCGCCAAAGGCACCGATCAGCATATTCAGAATAGGCCCTACCGTACCTACGGCTGAAAAAGCCTCATTGCTTACATAATTACCCACCACCCAGGCGTCCACCATATTATAAAGCTGCTGGAAGAGATTCCCCATCAGCAAGGGAAGGGCAAAGGTGATCATGTGCTTGAAAATATTGCCCTCGGTCATATCCACATCCCGGGAGGAACGGCGCGGCGCTTTTAATGCTTTTTCCAAAATAAATGCATCCTTTCTTTGTAAACAAAAGCAGACGGGAAGAATATATCAACATGCATAAACGCATGGTTGTCTTTTCATTATAGCACAAAAAAAGCATTGTGAATGGTTTTTTATAAATTTTTCTAAGCTGCAAAAATACTCGCAAAAAATACTCGCACAACAGCCTTTGCCCAATTTTGATATTGACGGAAAGGGGGGAGAATGATAAACTGAGAAGGAAGATTTTTCTTGTAATAATAAGGAGGACGAAAGACATGAAATTAGGCGTATGCACTTCCCCTGAAAATATTGAAAAGGCCGCCCAGGCGGGATTTGACTATGTGGAATTCAGCCTGTCCTTTATCGCCGGCATGGAAGAAGAAGCGTTTCAGGCCCTGGCAGCCAAGGCCCCTTCTTTCCCCATTCCCGCCCTTAAGTGCAATGGCTTTTTCCCCGGCACTGTGAAGCTCACCGGCCCCGACGTGTGCAAAAAGCAGGTGGAGGAATATTTGGAAAAGGCCCTGTCCCGGGCCAAGAAGCTGGGGATCAAGGTGCTGGTACTGGGCAGCGGCGCTGCTCGCCAGGTGCCTGAAGGATGGGATTTTGCCAAGGGATGGCAGCAGTTTATGGAATTGCTGCAGCTGGTAGGCCGGTATGCCGAAAAGTATGATATGGATGTGGCTCTGGAGCCTCTCCGCCGTAAGGAATGCAATATTCTGAATCTGGTATCCGAAGGCCTGCTGGTTTCTGCGGCTGTGGATCATCCCCGGATCAATGTGCTGGGCGATACCTTCCATATGCATTGCTGCCGCGAGCCCCTTTCCTCCCTCACCAATGCCGGCAGCCGCCTGCGCCATGTGCATGTAAGCTGCCCCAAGGCGGATGAAAGCGGCCGCGTATTCCCCGCCCGCAATGACGGCCAGGATTATGCCGCGCTGATCAACACCCTCAAGGAAATGAATTATCAGGGGGACGTGAGCGTGGAAGCCGGCTGCACGGATTTCCTGGAAGACGGCAAGGAAGTAGTGGCCTGCCTGAAGCCCTTGATCTAATGAAAACAAGCGAAAAGGAGAGGCGATTCAATTGCCCCTCCTTTTTTTCATGCCCTCAGCGCTTATCCGGCACCACTTCAAACCAGTATCCATCCGGATCCTCGATGAAATAAAGGCCCATCTTATGGTTTTCAAAGCAGATGCAGCCCATTTCCTCATGCTTTTTATGGGCGGCTTCATAATCATCCACATGGAAGCAGATATGGGTTTCATTTTCACCCAGTTCGTAAGGGCCCTTGTGATCCCGAAGCCAGGTGAGCTCCAGGCGGTAGTTGGTTACGTTGTCGGAGAGAAACACCAGCTTGAAGCTGCCATCGGAGGCTTCCTTGGTGCGCACGGGGGTAAGCCCCAGGGCTTCCTCGTAGAATTTCAGGCTGCGGTCCAGGTCCTGCACATTCAGATTGGTATGGTTAAAGGTAAAGGTCATAGAAAAATGCTCCTTTCAGGTCTGATAGATTTTCTGCCTTCATGGTATCGGAAAAAGGATGGAATTGTCAAGGGTGAAAGAAAAGAAGCAAAAAGATATAGAAAGTTGAAAAGAAATTGTAACATTTTTTTGATTTTCTGTTGACAAATTGCTTATTTTATTTTTTAATACACTTGGGTGCAAATGCCCAATCTGAATTGAGGAATGATAAATCATGAGAAAAACGGATGTATTGATTATTGGCGCGGGCCCTGCGGGGATTTTTACGGCGCTTGAAATGCTGCGCAAGGGCAGCCAGAAAAAGATTATGATCGTAGAAAAGGGCGCAGCCATCGAACGGCGCCATTGCCCCAAGGTGAAAACCGGCGCCTGCGTCAATTGCAAGCCCTATTGCCATATCACCACCGGCTTTTCCGGCGCCGGTGCTTTTTCCGATGGAAAATTATCCCTTTCCTATGAAGTGGGCGGCCAGCTGCCTGAACTCATCGGGGAAGACTATGCCCAGAGAATGATCGATTATACCGATAAAATCTATCTGGAATTTGGAGCGGATACTCGTGTGGAAGGCATCGGCCAGGGCGAAGAAATTAAAAAGATCCGCCTGCGTGCCATCAGGGCGGGGCTCAAGCTGGTGGATTGCCCCATTCGCCATTTAGGCACGGAAAAGGCCCAGGATTTATATTACGCCATTGAAAGATACCTGCAGGAACGTGGCGTGGAGATTCTTTTTGGCCATAACTGCAAGAATCTTTTGCTGGAGGGCATGCGCTGCGTGGGCGTGGTGCTGGAAAATAAGGGGATCGAAGAGGAAATCCGGGCGGAGCATACCGTGGTGGCCACCGGTCGCCGAGGGGCGGATTGGCTGGAAAAGCTGTGCGAGGAGCATGGCATCGCCCATCAGCCCGGCACGGTGGATATCGGCGTGCGGGTAGAAGTGCGCAATGAAGTGATGGAAACGGTAAACCGGGTGCTGTATGAAAGCAAGCTGGTGGGCTATCCCAAGCCCTTTAAAGATAAGGTGCGCACTTTTTGCCAGAACCCCGGCGGCTTTGTGAGCCAGGAAAACTACGATAATGATTTGGCTGTGGTGAACGGGCATTCCTATAAGGACCTGAAAACAGAGAATACCAACCTGGCTATTCTCTGCTCCCATAACTTTACCGAGCCCTTCAATCAGCCCATTGCCTATGCTCAGAAGGTGGGGGAACTGACCAATATGCTGGGCAGCGGTCGCATTATGGTGCAGCGCTTTGGAGATATTCTGGATGGCAAGCGTACCTGGCAGAAGGAGCTGGCCCGCTCCAACGTGCGCCACACCCTGCCCGACGCCGTGGCCGGGGATATCACCGCCGCCATGCCCTACCGCGCCATGACCAATATCATTCATTTCATGCAGGCCATGGATGAGGTGGTGCCCGGCTTTGCAGGGGCGGAAACATTGCTTTATTCTCCCGAACTGAAATTCTATTCCAATCGCATTAAGATGGATCAGCAACTGAACACCAATATTCAAGGGCTTCACTGTCTGGGCGATTCCAGCGGATGGACCCGGGGGCTGATGATGGCATCCGTGATGGGCGTAATCATGGGCCAGCAATTGGCCAAGGAAGAATAACGATGGAAAAAGATTCCTGAAAAAGAAGGATGCTTTTAAAACGCAGGATCGTTTATTTAGGTAGTGATACATACCGAGGTGAAAGATACGATGAAACGGTGGACTGTGCTGCTGATGATGTTCCTTTTGCTGGTGGGCGTGGCAGCGGCTGAGGAAGAAAATGTGCTCAAGCTTGGCGCAGCGGGAGAACAGGTGCTGGAATTGAACACCCGATTGCGCCAGCTGAATTATACCACTGTGCGGGCGGGAGAAACCTACACCGAGGCTACGAAGGCTGCGGTATCTGCTGTGCAGGAAGCTTATCAGATGCCGGTTACCGGCGAAGCGGATGCGGCCACTCTTTCCATCATTTACGGCACCTGCTATCGCCCGCTTGGCTATGGAGATTCCGGTGAAGACGTGAAGCTTTTGCAGGAAAAGCTCATTGAACTGGGGTATTACTGGGGCAATGTGAGCGGAAATTATCTGGAGGGCTCTGCTTCTGCTATTGAAACCTTTCAGGGAGAATGCAGCTTGGAGCAGACCGGCAAGGCGGACGTGAAAACCCAAGAACTGCTCTTTTCCCTCACCATCCGTCCCACGCCTACGCCTACTCCTGTGCCCACCCCTTCGCCAGTGCCCACGCCTACTCCCACCCCTGGGCCCTATCAGGAATTTAAGCGCACCCTTTCCTACGGCTCCACGGGGAATGATGTGCAAAAGGTGCAGCAGCGGCTGATGGATCTTGGCTTTTTCACCTTCTATAAAACCACCACCGGCTACTATAAAAACAGCCAGAGCGCCGTGGAAGCCTTCCAGGCGCATAATGGCCTGGAAGTGACCGGCGTAGTGAATGAAGCAACGTGGCATGCCCTGTTTAACGATGTGACCACGGTGGATGCCAATGCATCCCCCAAGCCTACCTATGCCCCCACGCCTATTCCCTACAAGCTGGAAGTGGATGTGAATAACCAGGTGGTGAAGGTGTGGAAATACAGCAAGGAAACCGAGGATTACACCAATCTGGATCGGGCGTTCCTTTGCTCCACAGGCACCAAAACCTATCCCACTCCTCTTGGCACCTTTACCTTGACCGGCAAGCGATCGAAATACTGCGAATTTCCCAATTGGGGAGGCGGCCAGGGCCGCTGGTGGACTGATCTGGACGGCACCAATGCGTTCCACAGCGTGCTCTACACCAACAGCAGCGATCCAATGACCTTGAAAACATCCACTTTCACCAATCTTGGCAAGCGGGCATCCCATGGCTGCATCCGC
Source organism: Clostridiales bacterium (assembly GCA_015056125.1). GTDB lineage: Bacteria > Bacillota > Clostridia > Christensenellales > Aristaeellaceae > RUG563. The sequence goes on from SVGW01000003.1 coordinate 50,165, forward strand.
CTTACGCTGGCTGACGCAAAATGGATCTATGAAAATGTGGTGCCTGGCATGCAGGTGTGGATTCATGAAGACGGCGCTTCCGATCCGGAACTGAAATATGCCATTCAGCCGGGTTCGCTCAATAAAGATACCATGCTGCCCAATCCCACTCAGGCCCCTACCAAGTATTCCTCCTATGACGGCACCCAGGTGCCTCAGACGGAGATGCGCAATCTCTACGTGGGAAGAGAAGGGGAGGACGTATACTGGCTGCAGATGAAGCTCAAGGAGCTTGGCTATTATCAGGGCACCGTCACCGGCCAGTACCGGGAGGGAACCGAGAAGGCCGTGAAGGCCTATCAGCGGGCCAATGGGCTTTCTATCGATGGCAAGGCAGGAAGGCAGACCCTGCAGCATCTGTACAATGCTGTGATGGAGGCGAATAAGACGCCTGAGCCTACGCCGGCGCCAACGCCTACTGCATTGCCGGCGCGGCCTTCCGATTCTCCTGTGCCTGCGCCTTAAATGAAAAGAATGCAAAGGGCTGATTCAGCGGATGGATCAGCCCTTTAAATGTGCGCTTAAGCAAATATGAAAGAAACGGGCAAGGGGCTGCAAATGAACAGCTGCATCTGAATGGACATAAGTCGGTGAGTGAAATAGAAAAGGAATACGGAGTCAATAACGATCTGATTTCATCATGGACAAACAAGTATCTCGAAGAGGGAGAAGACGCACTGGAACCGCACAACGGAAATCCATATGCAGCGCTGCATACGAGTAAGAAACTCAGCGAGGTCGAATGTTTGTGCATAATAGTATGCAATCAGGAAGTGGAAATAGCGAGGGTAAAAAAGGATATTGGGTGGAAGAAGTTGGTGTAAACATGAATACATTACTGGCAGAGAAAAGAATACGAAGGAATAGAAAAACTGAAAACGAAATATCCGGTAGATTTTTTGTGCCGGGTCATGGGGCTGAACCGTTCCGGTTACTGCAAGTGAAAAAACGACAGAGAACCTTGACCCGAAGGTTGGATTAAAGAAGAATTATTTCTTGACTTCGATCCCGCCAATGCTGCTGACGTTCCTGCCTGCTTGGATACCTACGTACGTTATTTCAATTTTGATCGCCCTGCCGCCGCCTTGGGCTATAAAAGCCCCGTCCAGTTCCGGGCTGAACGAGGCTTCTGAGCTATTGCTTTTTTCTATATCTACTTTGAGTTGACAGATTCAGGCTCAAAAGGAACTGCTCCTTTTTGATTGCGCTTTTGCTGATCCTCATTTGCCAAAGGCAGTATTCAGAACCTTTTCCGGGGGCAGAGAGGACTGCGTCATCAGGCTGACAATGGGAACCACCACAAGCCCGGCCAGCATGCCCGATACACCGCTGATGGCAGCCACGGAAGTGCCCAGCACCAGGGGCGGCACCAGGGCAACCAGGAAGCCGGTGATCAGCCCGGCCCAGGCGCCGATGCGGGTGGTTTTCCGCCAAAGCAGGCCATACATGAAGGGCGCCAGGAAGGAACCGGCCACCACGCCCCAGGACAGGGACATGAGCTGCATGATGGGGGTATTCTGCATGAGGAAATTGATCACCAGGGACAGCGCAACAAATACAATGCAAAGGAGGCGCATGGTAAAGGTGGCCTGCTTTTCAGTGCGCTTGGGGAGGAGGGAGCCAAGCAGATCCACGGAGATGACGGAGGCGGAGGCCAGCACCAAAGCGGTAAGGGTGGAAATGCTGGCGGAGAGAAGCAATACAATGAACAACCCCTGGAGCGCATCGGGAATTCCCACCACTGTTTGATCGGTGAGCATGGTGGGCATGATCATATCCTTCACCATGGCGCCTGCATCCACCGCTGCGGCTGCGGTACCGTAGGTGGCATCGGGAATCTGGGAGAGCACTACCCGGCTAAAGCCGCCGGCAAAGTAGATGCCGCCTGCAATAATCAGGGCGAAGGTGGTGGAGATCACGGTGGCACGCTTAACGGATTTGATATCCTTGATGGCAAAGAACTTATGCAGCATCTGGGGCAGGCCCAGCACGCCCAGAGAGGTGAGGAGCACATTGGAAAGCAAGGGCGTGGCATTTTCTTTGGTAATGGCCATGGAGCCGTAGGTGCCGCCTTCCAGCTTGCCCAATTCCTCCAGGCCTTTTTGCAGGCCGCCAGCGCCATTGATGATGTAGGCAATGATTAATACAACGCCAACGATCATGATGATGCCCTGAATGAAATCGGTGATGGCGGTGGCCTTATATCCGCCGGCAAAGAGATAGAGGGAAGCCAGGAGTGCAATGCCGATCACACACCAGGTGTAATCAATGCCCAGGGCCATGCGGAACATGGTGCCAAGGCCCTTATATACAGAAGCGGAATAGGGAATGAGAAAGATGAAGATGATCACGGAGGCGGCCAGCTTCATCCATTTGGCGTTATATCGCTTTTCAAAGAAGCCCGGTATGGTGCCTACATCTAATTTCTCACCCATACGGCGAACAGGCTTTGCCAGCAGCGCCCACGCAAGCAGGCTGCCAATCACGGCGTTGCCGATGCCGGCCCATGCCGCAGCAATACCGAATTGCCACCCCATGCTCCCGGCATAGCCCACGATGATGACAGCAGAAAAATAGCTGGCGCCATAGGAAAGGGCACTCATCCAAGGCCCCACATTGCGCCCGCCAAGCAAAAATTCATTGAGTGATAGGGATTTTTTCGCCGTCACCAGGAGAACGGTCACGATCATGACGGCATAGAGCACCAAAACTACATACTTCAACCAAGCCACATCCTTCCGTACTACACTGCCGCTTCGTGCGGCTTCTACATAATAAGCATAGCATATTGGACAAAAATTGACCAGTATTTTTATTGTATTAAAAAAGCTGCCAGCGGCAGCTTTCGCATTTCATTCAATCAAATATTCTTTTACGGCGCTCATGGCGCATTCGAAAAGCTTCCGATGGCCCAGGGCATTGGGATGGATTCCATCATCGCAATAGTAATGGCGGAACTGACGATCGCAGAGAAATTCGCTTCTGAAATCCAAAAGACGCACATTTTCTTCCCTGGCCACATCCTGCACTGCGCAGGCATATCTTTCCTGCCAGCGATACATCATTTGAGGCTCTCCAAGATAAGAGAGGATGGCGTTCTGATCCAATCCCCGGGAGACCCACTTGAAATAACGCTCGCCGTCAATGGGCAAGATAGATACCAATACAGGCTTCATGCCGCCCTTTCGTGCAAAATCCACCAGCCCCTTTAGGCTTTCCTTAAACTGAGCAATGGACGCCCGGGCAGGATGTTCATGAGCAGGATCCTTGGCCACATCGGCCCAGCAAAGATCGCAATCATTCCCGCCAAATTCAATAATAGCGATGCCGCCGGGTACCAGATCCTCTTTCTGCATGGAAGCCAGGCATTCCGGAGCCGTGCGCCCCATCACGGCATGATTATAAATGGGAAGCTGCACTTCCTGCTCCAGTAATCGTAGGCAATGCTCCTTTAAAATAGCATAGCGCTTGCGGCTTTCGTCATACACAACGCCCTTGGCAATAGAATCTCCCCATACACAAATGGCACTTGGCTGCATCACATTACACCTCCTGAGCATTTCAAAAAGAATGTATTCAAATAATACAGCATCTTTTCTTAAAAGTCAATAGATGTAATCGATAAAAACAATAAAAATAATAACAAAAACTAGATGTTATGATTCTATGGATTCTTCCAGTGCTTCTTCTGCCGCTTCCCAACGGGCATAGCAATCGGCCAAATGCGCTTTCAGCCGCTGATATTCCCGGGCGGCTTCTGCTGCCTTTTCCGGCACAGCGTATATCTCCGGGGTGGCCATCAGGGCCTCCTGGGCTTCAATCGCTTCCTCCGCATCGGACACGGCTTGCTCGGCTGCTTTCACAGCTTCCTTAAGGGCTTTTTGCTGCTCCTTAGCCAGGCGCATTTTCTTTTTTTCTTTAGCGGCCTCCGTGCGGGTCATTTCCGCAAAGCGAGGATCCACATCCTGCTGAGAAGCTTCCCATTGCAGCCGCGCCTGATAATCATCAAAATTGCCCAGGTATTCCTTCACGCCGTCAGGCCCCAGCACCAATACTTTCGTGGCAAAGCGGTTGATGAAGTAGCGGTCATGGGATACGGCGAGGATGGTGCCCTCAAAATTATCAAGAGCATCTTCCAGCACTTCGCGGCTATCCATATCCAGGTGGTTGGTGGGCTCGTCCAGGAGCAATAGATTATCCTTGTGAAGCATCAGCTTGGTCAGCGCTACCCGGCCTTTTTCGCCGCCGGACAGGGTGCGGATGGGGGAGAAGACGTCGTCCCCCGTAAAGAGAAACAGGCCCAGCGCACCCCGCACCTGGGATTGTTCCAATCGCGGGAACGCGTCCCATACTTCGTCCAGCACGGTTTTATCCGGATGCAGGGATTTTTGCTGCTGATCGTAGTAGCCCATATCCACATTAGCGCCCCAACGTACAAAGCCGGTATCGGGAGCAAGCTCGCCAATCAGGCAGCGGAGTAGGGTGGATTTTCCGATGCCGTTGGGCCCAAGGAGGGCGATTCGGTCGCCAGCGCGGATATTGATATTCACATTGGAAAAGAGAATGCGATCCCCAAAGGACTTGGAAAAATCCTGGATGGAGAGCACGTCATCCCCGGTGCGGCGGTTGGCTTCAAAGCGGAACCGTACCTGATGCTCATCCTCCGGGCGCTCCAATCGCTCGATCTTTTCCAGCCGCTTTTCCCGGCTTTCGGCGGCGCGGATGGACTTTTCCCGGTTAAAGGATTTATACCGGGCAATGATGGCCTCCTCCCGGGCAATGAGCTTTTGCTGCTGCTCCCAGGCGCGCATGCGAATTTCAAAGCGCTCGGTACGCTGGGGCATATAGCGGGAATAATTGCCTTCATACTGCTCGGCAACGCCAAGAAGCAATTCGGTGATATGGGTGCATACGTGATCCAGAAAATAACGGTCGTGGGAAACTACAATCAGAGCGCCGCTGTATTCGGAAAGATATTTTTCAAGCCAATCCAGCGCAGCAAGATCCAGGTGGTTGGTGGGCTCGTCCAACAAGAGCAGATCGGGCTTTTGCAAAAGGAGCTTGGCCAGGCATAGCCGGGTCAGCTCCCCGCCGGAAAGGAGGTGGGCAGGCTGATCAAACTGCTCCTTTTGAAAGCCCAGGCCGCTGAGCACGCCATGGATCAAAGAGCGCCAGGCATAGCCGTCTGCTTTTTCAAAGGCATCGCTTAGGCGGGCGTAGGAATCGCCCAGGCGGATCAATTCCTTTTCATCGCTCACCTCTGCCATCCGGGCTTCCAGGGCGCGCATTTTTTCTTCCATAGCAAATACAGGCTCGTAAACCGACTGAAGCTCCTCAAATACAGTGGCCCCTTCCCGGGCGATATACTGCTGCTCCATATAGCCGATTTTCATGCCCTTGGCAAGGGAAACAGAGCCGCCGTCCGCCTGCTCTTTTCCGGCCAGAATTTTAAGCAGGGTGGATTTTCCGCAGCCGTTTACCCCCACCAGGCCCATGCGCTGATGGTCCTGGAGCACCATATTCACATCTTTTAAAACCACATTGCCCCCAAAGGCCTTGTGGAGATTCTGGATCGTTAAAATAATCATGCCGTTTTCCACGCTTTCCCATGATCTATTCTTAAGAAACGAAAAGAAGGGGCTGACTTATTCACCGTCAGCCCCTGCAAAGCACCGGAAAATCTGTTGCCTTCTCAGGCCACAAAGAGCATAACCAGTGCCAGCACAACGAACACACCGGCAGAAAGCTTGGTGGCCATGGCCATCTTGCCTTCCAAGGTAGCGTTCTTGTTCTTGCCGAAGAAAGTTTCGCTGCCGCCGGTCAGGGCGCCCATGCCATCGGATTCGCTGGACTGGAGCAGAACCGTGACGATCATGATGAGAGCAGCAATAACCATCAGCACATTGAGAATTACTTCGATAGCGGTCATGAGAATCGTACCTCCTTGAAATCAACGCGAACATTATTTTACCATAGGAAATTACAAATTACAAGCATGCACGGAAAAAAATATGTAAATCAGGGGCTTTTTTTCCATAAAATTTGGGATTAAGCGGATTCGGAAGTGCTTTGCTCCCGGCGAATGCCTGTTTTATCCTTGCGCCAGCGACCGGAAAGGACAAACCAGATGCCCAAACTCACGCCGCAAAGGGAAGCTGCAGGGCCGGCCATGCCAACGCCCACCAGTCCCCAGTTGAGCACGGAGCCAAAGATCAGCGCAACGGGAATACGAAGGAGCAGAGAAGACAGGGCGCTGGAAAGGAGGGTGAAGGTAGTGTAGCCTGCGCCCAGGATCAAGCCGTTGCAGCAGAACTGGATGGGCACCAGGAGATATTCAAAGCTAAAGGAACGCATATATTCCACGCCCTTGGCAATGGTTTCCGGGTTCTGATCAAAGAGGGAAATGATCTGGCCGGGGAAGATTTGCACGGTTACAAACACCGCGATGCCCAGGGTCATGGCAATCACAAGGCCCACAGCCATGGATTTTTTCGCCCGATCATGAAGGCCGGCGCCGATATTTTGGGCGGCGAAGGCGCTGATGGAGGAGGACATGGCAACCGCAGGCAAAATGGCAAAGGAATTGAACTTGCCCACCACGCCCACAGCGGCAGAGGCAATATAGCCGCCGATGCTGTTGACCAGGGTGGTCATGACCAGGAAGGAGATATTCACGATGATGCTCTGCACAGAGGAAGGAATACCCAATTTAATCATCATGGCCATCTTTTCTCTGTGGATTTTAAAGGAGCGAAGCTTGAAATCGAAAATGAAGCGGGAACGGGCCAGATAAAATACGGCTATGATAAAGCTGATGGCCTGGGCAGCTACGGTGGCCCAGGCAGCGCCGGCAGCGCCCATGCCAATGCCCTTTACCAGCCACATATCCAGTACGATATTGACAACGCAGGCGATGGTGACAAAATACAGGGGACGAATGGAATCCCCAAGGCCCCGTTGGATGGAACTGACGGCGTTATAACCAAAGATAAAGAGGGTGCCGGAGAGGCAGATATTCAAATAGCTCTGGGCATGCTTAAAGGATTCCTGAGGGCAGTTGAGCAATCGAAGAAGGGGAGCGGAAAGGGCGATCATGATCACGGTCAAGGCAGCGCCGGCAATCAGCAGCATGGTAAACATGGTTCCCACCGTTTCGGAGGCCTCTTTTTGCTTTCTCGCGCCCACGTACTGCCCCACCAGCACCGTGCCGGCCACGGTAAGGCCGCTGATCATCATGGCCACCAGATGGGTGATTTGGCTGCCGATATTCACGCCGGACAAAATGGCCGTACGAACCGCGGCGTCACTGTGGGAAAAATTGCCCACCACCAGCATATCCACCGCGCCGTAAAGGGCCTGGAGAATATTGGACAAAAGGAAGGGCATGGCGAATGTGATCAGCCCCTTGGCGATGGGGCCCTGGGTAAAATCTCTGTTTTTGCTCATAGGGAGATCCTCTTTCAAATATGATATATAGGGAATGAATCTATATAGTAACCTGAAACGCGAAAAAAGACAATGAATTTTTTGTTAAATTTAGTTGGAGGGGGAACGTTTGCTTCCTCGAGGCGCAGCGTGTACGGCCACGGGAGCATGCCTGTATAAAGGCCAGAATTTACATGGCGGGGAAAATTCGTCCCATATAAAGCATGATTATACAGAAAAAACAGCATTTTTCTTTCTGTTTCGGGCTCTTTTTTTAAAAAATATACGTGCATTTCAACACAAAATGTGTTATTATAGATGCTGGTAATATCGAGTTTGTCTCGATTTGAATATTAAAGGAGGTCTTATACTGTCATGCCGGACATGAAAGACAAGTACGAACAGCTCCAACAGGTCATTGAAGAGCTCAAGGATCAGCCTGGCGCGCTGATGCCTGTGCTGCAGAAGGCCCAGGGTATCTTCGGCTGCGTCCCCATGGATGTGCAGAAGATCGTCGCTGAGGGCCTTGGCGTTACGCTGAGCGAAGTTTACGGCGTTGCCACCTTCTATGCTCAGTTCACCCTGGAGCCCAGCGGCAAGTACGTGATCAGCGTGTGCCTGGGCACTGCCTGCTATGTAAAGGGCGCCCAGAAGGTGCTGGACAAGATCAGCGAAGTGCTGGAAACCCCCATTGGCAAGACCACGAAGGATGGCCTCTTCACCATCAACCCCACCCGCTGCCTGGGTGCCTGCGGTCTGGCTCCTGTTATGACTGTGAACGATGAAGTTTACGGTCGTCTGACTCCCGATGATATCCCTGGCATCATTGCCAAGTATCGGGAACTGGGCTAAGCCATGCGTGATCTATCCCTGCATATTCTGGATCTGGCGCAAAACAGCGTAAGAGCGGAAGCAAAGCTGGTTTCTCTCTCCGTGCTGCTGGATGAAAAGGGCATGCTTTCCATCATTATTGAAGATGACGGAAGCGGCATGAGCGAGGAATTGCTCAGCCGGGTGCAAAGCCCCTTTGCCACCACCAGAACCACCAGGAAGGTGGGCCTTGGCATTCCTATGATGGCGGAAAACTGCCGCCTGGCCGGGGGAAACCTTTCTCTTGAAAGCACCCTTGGCAAAGGCACAAAGTTGACTGCCACCATGGATACGAAATCCATTGATTGCCTGCCTCTTGGGGATCTTGCCGGCACGGTGACCACGCTGGTATCGGCCAATCCCGAAAAGCCTGATTTTTTACTGCATTGCCAATCTCCCCGGGGAGAGATGCAGTTTGACACCCGGGAAATCAGAGCGGCATTGCAGGGCGTATCTCTTGGCGAACCCGAAATCGCTGCATGGATGATGGAATCTTTGCAGGAAGAAATTCAACCAATCTTTGGAGGTGTCACCTTATGAAATCTCTGGCTGAATTGGAAGCCATCCGTCAGAAGACCCTCAGCCGCATCAACCTGCGCAAGGAAGACGAAAGCGAAGCGATCCGCGTAGTGGTTGGTATGGCTACCTGCGGCATCGCCGCCGGCGCCCGCCCCGTGATGCTGGCCTTCATGGACGAAATCAGCAAGCGCAACCTGAGCCATGCCACCGTATCCCAGACCGGCTGCATCGGCATGTGCCGCCTGGAGCCCATGGTGGACGTTTATCTGCCTGGCAAGGAAAAGGTTACCTACGTGCATATGACCCCTGAAAAGGTGGGCCGTGTTGTTGCCGAGCATATCGTCAATGGCCGTGTGGTGGAAGAATACACCATCGGCGCCACTGAGGATAAATAAGCATACCGCTATTAGGAGGAATTGCCCATGGATATCTATCGCGCACATGTGCTCTGCTGCGGCGGTACCGGCTGTACCTCTTCCGGTTCTGCGCAGATTATCGAGCGCTTTGAAGAAAAACTGAAGGAAAACGGCCTTGAAAAGGAAGTCAAGGTTATCCGCACTGGCTGCTTTGGTCTTTGCGAAGCCGGCCCTGTTGTTATCGTGTATCCCGAAGGCACGTTCTATTCCCGCGTAAAGCCCGAAGACGTGGATGAAATCGTGACTGAGCACCTGCTCAAGGGCCGCAAGGTTCAGCATCTGGTGTATTCCGATCATGCCACCCACGAACAGAACGCCAACAAGAGCCTCAACGACATCAATTTCTATAAGCATCAGCATCGTCTCGCCCTGCGTAACTGCGGCGTGATCGATCCTGAAAACATTGATGAATACCTGGCTTTCGATGGTTACAAGGCCCTGGAAAAGGCCCTGACCAAGATGACCCGGGAAGAAGTAATCGATGAAATCCTCAAGTCCGGCCTGCGCGGTCGTGGCGGCGGCGGTTTCCCCACCGGCCTTAAGTGGAAGTTCACCTACAATTCCCAGGCCGATCAGAAGTATGTGGCCTGCAACGCTGACGAGGGCGACCCCGGCGCGTTCATGGACCGCTCCATCCTGGAAGGCGACCCCCATGCCGTGATCGAAGCCATGGCCATCGCCGGCTATGCCATCGGCGCTTCCGAGGGCTATGTGTATGTTCGTGCTGAATATCCCATCGCCGTAAAGCGTCTGCAGATCGCTATCGACCAGGCCAAGGAATATGGATTGCTGGGCGAAAATATCTTTGGCACCGGCTTCAAGTTCAACATGTTCATCCGTCTGGGCGCCGGCGCCTTCGTGTGCGGCGAAGAAACCGCTCTGATGCGCTCTATCGAGGGCAAGCGCGGTGAGCCCACTCCCCGTCCTCCCTTCCCCGCCGTGAAGGGCCTCTTTGCCAAGCCCACCATGCTCAACAACGTGGAAACCTATGCCAACGTGCCCCAGATCATCCTGAAAGGCGCCGATTGGTTTGCTTCCATGGGCACCGAAAAGAGCAAGGGCACCAAGGTATTCGCTCTGGGCGGCAAGATCAACAATACCGGTCTGGTAGAAGTTGAAATGGGCACCCCCCTCCGTTCCATCATTTATGATATCGGCGGCGGCATTCCCAACGGCAAGAAGTTCAAGGCTGTGCAGACCGGCGGTCCTTCCGGCGGCTGTCTCCCCGCTGAACTGCTGGATACCCCCGTGGACTATGACAACCTGATCGCTGCTGGCTCCATGATGGGCTCCGGCGGTATGATCGTTATGGACGAAGACAACTGCATGGTTGACATCGCCCGCTTCTTCCTGGATTTCACCGTGGACGAGAGCTGCGGTAAGTGCGCGCCCTGCCGTATCGGCACCCGGCGCATGCTGGAAATCCTGGAGCGCATCGTGGAAGGCAAGGGTGAAGAAGGCGACATCGAAAAGCTGGAAAACCTGGCCCACACCATCAAGGCTACCGCTCTGTGCGGCCTGGGCCAGACTGCTCCCAACCCCGTGCTGTCCACCCTTAAGTTCTTCCGTCATGAATATGAAGCCCATATCCGTGACAAGAAGTGCCCCGCGCATCACTGCCAGAAGCTGCTCCAGTATGTGATCACTGATAAGTGCCGTGGCTGCACCGCCTGCGCTCGCATCTGCCCCGCTGGCGCCATCTCCGGCAATGTGAAGGAAATGCATACTATCGATACCGCCAAGTGCCTCAAGTGCGGCGCCTGCATTGAGAAGTGCCGCTTTGGCGCGATCATCAAAGTCTGATTCGTGCAAGGAGGAAAAATTACATGGAAAACTTCATCACCCTTACGATTGACGGCGTAAAGGTTGAGGTGCCTGCCGGCACGACCGTTTTGGAGGCCGCGAAGAAGGCTGGTATCAACATCCCCACGCTGTGCTATCTGAAAGACGTTAATGCTATCGGTGCCTGCCGTATGTGCGTGGTAGAAGCCGGCGGCCGTGCTCTGCAGGCTGCCTGCGTGCTGCCCGCCACCGAAGGCATGGTCGTCAAGACCAATACCCCCGCCATCCGCGAACATCGCAAGACCCTGCTTGAACTGGTTCTTTCCAACCACGACAAGAAGTGCCTTACCTGCACCCGCAGCCAGAACTGCGAACTGCAGAAGCTGTGCCGCGATCTGGGCGTGGAAAACGGCGATCGCTTTGCCGGTGCGCAGAATGAATATGCCATCGACGATGCCTCTCCCTCCATCGTCCGCGACAACAACAAGTGCATCCTGTGCCGCCGCTGCGTGGCCACCTGCGCGAAGATCCAGAACGTGGGCGTGATCGGCGCCGTGAACCGCGGCTTCACCACCTCCATCGAATCTCCCTGGAACCTCAAGCTCAACGACATGGCCTGCATCAACTGCGGCCAGTGCATCACCGCCTGCCCCGTGGGCGCCCTGTATGAAAAGGACGAAACCAAGCAGGTGTGGGATCTGATCGCTGATCCTGCCAAGCATGTGGTGGTTCAGCCCGCTCCCGCTGTGCGCGCTGCTCTGGGCGAAGAATTTGGCATGCCTATCGGCACCTGCGTCACCGGTAAGATGGCTGCTGCTCTGCGCCGTCTGGGCTTTGACAAGGTGTTTGACACCGATTTCGCTGCTGACCTGACCATCATGGAAGAAGGCACCGAGCTGATCAATCGCGTTCAGAACGGCGGCGTGCTGCCTATGATCACCAGCTGCTCTCCCGGCTGGATCAAGTTCTGCGAAACCTACTATCCCGAATTCATTCCCAACCTGTCCAGCTGCAAATCTCCTCATGAGATGATGGGTGCCGTGGTGAAGAGCTACTATGCCCAGAAAGCCGGCATCGATCCCAAGGATATTGCGGTTGTATCCGTGATGCCCTGCACCGCCAAGAAGTTTGAAGCGGATCGCGAAGAACTCTCTGGCACCGGTTACCCCGATGTGGACGCCGTTATCACCACCCGTGAGCTGGCCCACATGATCAAGGAAGCCGGTATCGACTTTGTGAACCTGCCTGATGAAGACTTTGACGATCTGCTGGGCGAATCCACCGGCGCTGGCGTTATCTTTGGCGCCACCGGCGGCGTAATGGAAGCTGCTCTGCGCACCGCCTATGCTTTGATCACCGGCAAGGAACTGGAAAATGTGGACTTCAACGCTGTGCGCGGCGTGGAAGGCATCAAGGAAGCCACCGTGAAGGTGGGCGACCTGGATGTGAGCGTGGCTGTGGCCCATGGCACCGGCAACGCTTCCAAGCTGCTGGATATGATCAAGTCCGGCGAAAAGAACTACACCTTCATCGAAGTGATGGGCTGCCCCGGCGGCTGCGTCACGGGCGGCGGCCAGCCCATCGTGTCCGCTCAGGACAAGCTGACCTGCGATCCCAAGGTGCTCCGCGCCAAGGCTCTGTATGGCGAAGACGCCGGCAAGGCCAAGCGCAAGAGCCACGAGAACGTGGAAGTTCAGAAGCTGTATGAAGAATTCCTGGGCAAGCCCAATAGCCATAAGGCTCATGAGCTGCTCCACACCCACTACGTAAAGCGGGAAAAGTACAGCAAGTAATTGTCAAATCAAAAGAGGACGGATGAGCAATCATCCGTCCTCTTTTATGAGTGAAGGGTCAAGTTGGGGCTATCGTCCACTCAATTTCCGCTGGCACTGAAATTTGAGGTGCTTTTTCCCGATGAAGAATGCAATGAATCATGCCATATGGGGTTGGAATTTTCACATCTGCATATTCTAAACCATACAGGCATGGAGAAAGCGATATCTTCTTATATCCAGATTCTAGCATCTGAAGGCCAGTGAGCATTAATGGAAGATGATATGCCGGCGTTCCTCCCCACGCGTGGCTGTGATCAAAGGAATAGCCCTCTTCCGGTTTAATCCAGCCCTCTTGCAACCCTTTATCGCATTCTTTTACCATAGGAATCCATTTGCGAAGCAGCTGCATACCGTACTGTGGAAATAGGCCTGCTTTGATTACACCTTCCAGCATGAAATGCATAAAATAGGGCTGAACAGGAGGCAGATCGTTTTCATCATCAATGGATATACGCGTCAGTCGCAGTACATCCTCAGACGGGCAAAGATCGTATAAGGCTGCAAGAAGATTGCCATAGCGGGAATAATGGCGCAGAGGAGGATTGGCAGGCTGCCAGCGTCCTTCTATGCCAGGAGAAGCAAGGCCATCCAGATAGAGGGCCTTTTCCTGATCGTAAAAGCAGGCGTGAAATGCTGCTTTCAGTTCCTGGGCATGACGCAGCCATATGCTCTTGTTTTGTTCCCAGCCGGAAAGTTTGGCTTTTTTGGCAATATCGCATAATTGCACGGCGGTACACAACGCCTTATAGTAAAAGGCGTTAAGCACGGTTTGCCCAAGGCATTTGGGGGGATGGTGCATGGAATAACCTTCGATTACAGTCCAATCCACAAACATATAATCAGGCGCGTATTCCAGTATGAAGTTTTCTCCAAGATAAGTGTGAAAAAGCGCAAAGAGCTTTTCAAGGGCTTCTTTGCAGTATGAAAGCAGAGAAACATCGCCGGTAAACTGGTATATCTTCTCCAGCATCTGCACCCAAATCAGGCTGTATGTCGTATGGAACATACGACCGTTATTATACACAAGAAAGTCTGCTGTGCGCTTCACATCCAATGCGGCCAGACGCATATCACCAAAGGTCATGGCAGTCATCAGGGCCTCGATGTGATAATCTCCTGTGCAGGCCAGCCATTCTTGGTGTCTGGGGCTATCCAGATGCAGGGACTGGCGGCAAATTTTCAGCGTCCATTTACACACATCATATACTTTATTTAGTTCCGGGTCGCTGGTATGACATACGCCTTCCTGATGCATAGGATAATGTGAAAACAGTAAATAAGGGGATAGAACTGCACCTGAAACGGCCGACTTTACGCGAATGCGATAGCCGCCGATGCTGTGCATACGAAAGCTGAGAAACGATCCGCTGCTAGCAAAGATGATTTGCTCATTGAGCCCTTTCTGCTCGGGAAGCTCAAAGCATTCAATATCAAGACTGCAAGGGGCGTTGGCACAGACGCCTACGTAGCCAGCATAGATTTTATCAAAGAGTATTGTATATTCTTCACCGGTGCTGATGGAAAATGAAGTGGATTCATGATGCTGGGGAAGAACCTTTTCATACTGTAAAGATGGAATCGAAGCGGCAACTGCACTGCGCTGCTGAGATAGGAGGACGGCAGGCATCCAAGAGTCTGTTTCAATGGATGCATCATAGGAAGAAGGCGCACGGTACTGGCGATTTAGGCGAACCAACCAAGTGTCATCCGTGCCAAATTCCTTGGATGATCCATCAGGAAAGATTGCCTGGCCACTTAGATAAAAGCCGCCCTGCCCATGGGAAAGCTCCGTAAGCACCTGGGGCGATAACTGAACCTGTGCGAAGAAGCGAAGCTGCTTTTGTTCAGGAACAATCGTGTACGTATCGGCATAATACCAAGGAAGAGCCGTTGTGACAAGAAAATCTCCGCCGGAGGATGCGGGGCCTGTGCCAATAAATTGTTCGTTGATCCATAATCGGTAGCGGGTATCGCCGCTTACCTGAAAGGAAAGGCGACAAGGGATTTCCTGAAAAGAAATCATATGCATAAATTCAGCCACGCCATAAGAAAAAGAGGCCTTATCCGTGCTTTGATAATTGAAATATGTTTTTTGATGCTGCGGATACGCTTCTTTGTTCAACCAGATCCAACTGCTTTTCATAGAAGTCGCTCGCCTCCTTGTGAAATGATTATACGAATAAATGCAGGGAAAGTCAATAAACAGGTAAAGGTTAAAACAGAGAATGCGCACAGAGAGAAAAAGTGTGCTATAATACCATGTTGAAAGGGGAGTATGTAGATGAATCAGGTACTATGCTCCACCGGGTGCTTGGTTGGCCGGCCAAACGGGCGGGATTTTCGGCTGCTTCCCGGCTGCATGGAAAAGCTCACGTGTGATGGATATGAATTTATGATGTATGATTCCTGGTATGAGCAGGCGGATGAAATTGCCGCTATGCTCCGAGGGCTTTCTGTATCCATCCCGGTGATGCATTGCGAAAAGCATATTGGAGAATTGCTGGCGAAAAACGCGCCAGGCGACTTGGAAACGGCGCAGGAACAATTTGAAGTGAATTGCCAGATGGCATCCTTTTTGGGAGCAGGCCGCATGGTGCTGCACCTTTGGAATGGTATGATATCCGATCGTTATATCGAGAATAATCTGGTTGCTTATCCCTGGCTTAGGAAGATGGCAGCAAAGCATGGGATTGATCTGATGGTGGAAAATGTGGTGTGCAATCAGAGGGATCCTATGAGCCACTGGCGAGAATTGCTTCAATTGGATGGGAATGCGCATTTTACCTTTGATACCAAAATGGCAGCATTCCATGGGCAGATGGAAGACATATATGCGCCTGAGAATCGCTTTTTATGGGAGCAAAGGCATATTCGCCATCTGCATATCAACGATTACAGCGGCGGATATATGGATTGGGGCAATCTGCGCACGCTGCACGTGGGCCAAGGCAATCTTGATTTTGGGCGCTTATTCACTTTTCTCAAAGCAGTGAAGTACAGCGGGGATTATACGGTGGAGGCCACGGCTTTTGATCAGCAGGGAGAAATCCACCTGGATGAACTGAACCAAACATTCGCCCGGATCCGGGCGTATCGAACTTAAAGGAGCAAACAATGGATCGGAAGGACGAAATCATCGGATTGCAGCAAGAAATTATGCAGAATCTGTTCAGCACCAGTATGCGCAAGATTGGCACGGATTTGTGGGGCCAGCCGAAAATGGAAGAAAAGGCAAAGGGAGAAGAAAAGAAAGCGCCTGCGCCGGCAGAAAAGGAAGAAGAAGCGCCGGAAAAAATTGAAGATTTGCGGGAAGAGTTGCATCAATATATCGGGCTTTCCGTGATTAAAGAAGAAGTGGACAGGCTGATCAATTGGATCGAAATTTGTAAGGCCAGAAAAGCGCATGATTTGCCTACCCCCGATCTTTCTTTGCATATGGTATTTTCCGGCAATCCCGGCACGGGCAAAACCATGATTGCCCGGCTGATGGCCAGAATTTATAAATCTCTGGGCGTGTTGAGCAAGGGGCATCTGGTGGAAGTGGACAGATCGCAATTGGTGGCGGGCTATGTGGGGCAGACTGCCATCAAAACGCAAGAGGTAGTGGAAAAAGCCAAGGGCGGCGTGCTCTTTATTGATGAAGCCTACCCCCTTACCAATCGAGGCGGCATGGATTATGGTCAAGAGGCGGTGGATACCCTGCTCAAGGCCATGGAGGATCATCGGGAGGATCTTGTGGTGATTGTGGCTGGGTATATTGAACTGATGGAAGAATTTATTCATTCCAATCCCGGCCTGGAATCCCGGTTTAATCGCTTTTTGCATTTCCCGGATTACTCCATTGCAGAAATGAAGGATATTTTCAAGATGCGCTGCGAGGGAAGCGGTTATTCTCTTTCAGAGGACGCTTGGGATACGCTGACGGAAATTTTGGAAAAAGAAAGCCAGGATATGAAAGGCTTTGGCAATGCCCGGGGCGTGCGCAATCTTTTTGAAAAGGCTATCGCGGCCCAGGCCGATCGCCTGGCAGAAAGCAGCGAACCCCTGACCAAGGAAAGCCTGATGGCGCTGGTGAAAGAGGATCTGCTGTCGGCAGTAGAAACAAAATAATCATTTTGTTGATTGGAGGCCTGTATGATAGAATTCAGGAAATTCACAGAGTTTCCCCGGGGAACAATGTATGATATCCTGCAGGACGCCTATTCTTTTGATCCGAGAA
>SVGW01000089.1 GCA_015056125.1 Clostridiales bacterium
CATCGATTTGAGTTCTTTTTTCTCCGGCATTGGGTCGCCCGGATACACTTGGCAGCCGAAAACTTCTTGGGAAATATCGTAGATTTTCATTACTTATTCTCCGTCAAATTCAAGTTTATCGCTTTCTTTCTATCACGCAGAACAAGAAATCACAAGCCAGCTAAGGTTTACGGTTTCGCTTTTTCGTATGATGTAATGTAAAGGATAACTCATTCCTTTCCATCACTCTTCCTGCCGAGAGGATGTTTTTCAATGTGTTTCCAATAATTCAAAAGGTTCACTGGCAGCCAGAAATGTCTTTCCCCCAATCCGGGTGCGCACCTGGGCGGTATATTGGCCGGGAGGCGCCCATTCGCCGCTGTTGGTTCTGCCGTCCCAGTAAAAGGCGTTGGCGGAGGGGGAAAGCTGCTGGGGCCGGGAGGGAGCAGCATAAGCCAATCGCCGAACCAGCTTGCCCTCGCTGTCCAGTATATTCACAGTCAGAGCGCAGGGCACATCATGCTGTGCCAGGATGCATATTTCCTGGCCGTTCATGGGGATGCAGGCGGCAGTGGTTTTTACGCCCAGGGTCACTTCCCCCTTGGCAGGCTGCACACATAAGAGCCGCGATCCCTGAACCTGGGTTTCCTCCCCTTCCTTGGTGATCAGAAGAAGCATGGCATAGCCGTAGGCGTCCTCCGCCCCCGTATCCAAAGACAGGGTACGCTGCTTTCGGCCGGGCAATGTGGTGCCGTCCAGCTGCTCCCCATCCAGAAATTGCTGGGCCTGAGCAAACTGCCATTTCCCCTCCTGATGATATACGATCTGGTAATACAGCTCCGTCTGCCGGTGCACAGTAAAGGAAAAGGAAACCTGGCTTTCCCCTGCGTTGAGCACTGTATCTTCAAAAGTGATGCCAGTCACAATTTTGGGAAGCGTTGCGTTTTTTGCAAGGTCATAGGTATAAAGAATAAATCCGTCATCCTCCTGAGGATACACCTGGGGGGTGGAAGCGGCATAGTTATCGCATAAATAAGAATAAGTTTCTTTTAGGGTAATCAGGCCATCGTGATTCTGATCCGCCGCATGATCGCCCCTTTCGCCCAGGCCGTCTGCCAGTGTGGTAGCAAAATAGCTGGCGCCCTTCACCGATCCCTCATTGCCGCTTTGCCAATACCAGCTGGCTTCGCTGCCCCCGGCGCTGCAAAGCACCTTATATTCCCTTCCGCAAAAAAATACCCGATCAGCGCCGCCGGAAAGCCCCTTGCCGATAAACGCTCCCGAATTGCAGGCATCCAGGATCAGCACCTTTTTTCCGGGCACGGCATCCAGAATCCTTTGCAGGTTTTCCGCTTCCAGCCGCTCCTCCGTTTCCCCATCGCTGAGCAGCAGGGCAGCATTGGCCGTGCCCATGGTTTCGTCAAACACCCCATGGGTACTGATATAGAGAAGAGAAGTATCCTCCGGCCGCGCCCCGGAAAATGCATCCCGGACAGCTGCTTCAAATTCATCCAGCGTAGCAATCGTGCCCGCCAAGGAGCGGATCAGGCTGTATCCCCGCTGATCGTGAAGAAGAGTATCTGCCAAAAGCTGGAGATTATTTTCTGCCGCAGGCCAAGTATCGGGCTGGGAAACAAAATAATCCGCGCCGATTAAAAGGGCGCGCCGCTGGCCCTTGGGCGGTTTCGGCCTCTCCTGGGCCAAGGCAGGCGCAAACAGGCACAGCGCCAGCAGCATGCACAGCCATTTTTTGCCCATTTAGCCCGCCTCCTTTCCCCGCTTTCTAATAAAAAGCTCTCCCCCTGCAAGACGTATTTTCTTATCACGTTCTCGCAAAGGGAGAGCCTTCATCTCTTATCGGTTCTTTATGCCATCCTCAGTAGCTCATGCACACGATTACGCCGCCCATATTATCCATAGACACCGTGTAATCCTTGGCAGAGCGGGTGATTTCTACTTGCACATCGCCGCTGCCGTTATATTCCACCCGTACCACTTCATATTTCAGCACGCCGTTTTCGTACAGGGCGATATGAGGATGAGCCAGAAGATATTCAATATACTCCTCCATACAGAAATTCATTTCATGCATCACAGCCGCATTGGCTTCGCCCACATACCGATACACGCTCAATTTCTTGCTTTCGCCCGTTTTATAGGCCTTATCGTGCACAGTGGCATTGGGATAGCCCTCTACCGGGAAGCGGAACACGAAGCCGTATTTCCAGCTGTTTTCCACCAGCCAATCGGAATGCTCGGTGGTCTGGAATTTGGCGTCGTTAAATTCGGCATCGCCCCGGAGATAACGATCCACCCGGAAGGAGAAGCCGGACTGATATTCGCTGGTGCCAGGCACGTTGACGGACTGGCGCACCTTATTCACCAGCGCCTCTCCGGAATAGCGGTTGAGATAGAGTGCCTCTTCCTTGGCGTAGTATTCCTGCTGGGCATCATTGGTGCGATAGCCCTCGTCAATCAGATAATTTTCCAGCCCATCCGCCTTGGCAGCGGCCAGCATCTCAATCAGGGCATTGATGGCATTGGGGAACAGGCGCACATCGGAGCCGGACACAGGCACGCTCTTATCCACGCTTACAATGGAGAGCAGCTCGCTTTCCGGGAAATCCGCAGGCTGGCTATGCCAATGATTGAGCAGCATCATGCCGCCGGTAATCAATTCCTGGCGCGTAGCCCTTACACTCACAGTATTCACCAAGGGATAGCCGGTCAAATCCAGCACCTCGGTGCCCTCCCCCTTGGGAGAAGGCCACTGCACGCTTTCGCCCTGCTCCAGCTTGGCCGTTTCTTCCGCCTTGGCCTGCTGATACTGGGCCTGGAGCCGGGCATTTTCTTCCTGGGCCCGCAATTCATTTTCCTGCTGCTGCATCTGGATGGATTTATCCATCATCACATAGCCGGCCAGGCAGACAACCACCAGCACAAATAATACGATCAGGATACGGATCAGCTTTCCATACGCATTTGCATGCTCCGCTTTCGCCATGTTCTTCACCTTCCGTCAGTGCATACGCACTGTTTCTTTCCATAAGAAATTCGAGAAGAAAGAATGATTTCCTCCCCAAGTATCTCATTTATATCAAAAATATTACGAAATGTCAATTCCTTCATATTGAAAAAGGGGGCTTTTTTTCATTTTTCTCCTGATTTTGTTACAAATTTATTGTGTACTGCCAAGAATTTGCATCACCTCGCCAAGGGTTTCGCCAATGGGCGCATGAATCACCAGATCCGCCCGCTGATCCATAGGGGTGGAGGAATAATTGATCAAAGCCATCTTTCCCAGGTAATCCGCCACAAATCCCGCGGCAGGATACACGGACAGGGAGGTGCCGCCAATCAGCAATAGATCGGCCCTGGCAATGGCATCCAAAGCGCTCTCAATGGCCTTGGGCGCCAACTGCTCCCCGTAAAGCACCACATCCGGCTTGATGATTCCCCCGCAGGAGCAGCGCGGAATATCGGCGCTGTGCAAAATTTCTTCCATATTAAAGGATTTATGACACTTCATGCAGAAGTTTCTATGGACGGATCCATGCAGCTCAATCACGCTTTTGCTCCCTGCCATCTGATGCAGCCCGTCAATATTCTGGGTGATCACAGAAAGAAGGCTTCCCCTTTTCTCCAGCGCCGCCAGCGCATCATGGGCAGCATTGGGGCGGGCCTTTGGGAAAAGCATCTTTTCCTTATAAAAGTGATAAAATTCCCGGGGATGCCGCATAAAGTACCCGTGGCTCAGAATTTCTTCCGGCGGATCGGCCCATTTCTGGCGATACAGCCCATCCACGCTGCGAAAATCAGGAATATTGCTTTCGGTGGACACCCCGGCGCCCCCGAAAAACACCATGCGCTCCGCTTCCCCAATCCACTGGGCCAGCTTCTTAATCTGTTCCCTCGCCATCTTCTCATCCCCTCTGCTTTTTTGTGCACATTATCCCCTATTCCCCCGTTTCTGTCAAGGCAAATCAGCCGGAATGGTTTCAAAAATTCCAGGGAATACAACTGTTGCACGAACAAAAGACCGAATATTTGTGTAGTTTTGGGAATGGTCTTTTTGGGAAGAAGACAGTATAATAATCGTAACAAGATCGGCGAAGGGTGCTCCGCGCCCAGATGCCATCTGTAACTTCACAAGAGGATTTTGAAGGAGGATTTTTTCATGTCTAGCGTATCTCTGCAGCACATCTATAAGATCTATGCGGGCGGCGTCACCGCGGTAAGCGATTTCACCCTGGACATCGAGGACAAGGAATTTATCGTTCTGGTTGGTCCCTCCGGTTGCGGTAAGTCCACCACCCTGCGCATGGTTGCCGGTCTGGAAGAAATCTCTGACGGCGAACTCTACATCGGCGACAAGCTGGTGAACGACGTAGCTCCCAAGGATCGCGACATCGCCATGGTGTTCCAGAACTACGCCCTCTATCCCCATATGACCGTGTATGATAACATGGCTTTCGGCCTGAAGCTGCGCAAGACCCCCAAGGATGAAATCAAGCGCCGCGTGGAAGAAGCTGCCCGTATCCTGGATATCGGCTACCTGCTCAACCGTAAGCCCAAGGCTCTGTCCGGCGGCCAGCGTCAGCGCGTTGCTCTGGGCCGTGCCATCGTGCGTGAGCCCAAGGTCTTCCTGATGGACGAACCTCTGTCCAACCTGGACGCCAAGCTGCGCGTTGCCATGCGTACCGAAATCACCAAGCTGCATCAGCGCCTGCAGACCACCTTCATCTACGTTACCCATGACCAGACCGAGGCCATGACCATGGGCTCCCGTATCGTTATCATGAAGGATGGCTTCATCCAGCAGGTGGATACTCCCCAGAACAACTACGACTATCCCAACAACAAGTTCGTGGCCGGCTTCATCGGCAGCCCCCAGATGAACTTCTTCGATGTGAAGCTTGAAAAGGAAAATGGCAAGGTTGTGGCCGTGTTCGGCGATAACAAGATCCTCGTTCCCGCTGAAAAGGTTGCCAAGCTGAAGGACGAAAGCTACATCGGCAAGGAAGTCACCCTGGGCATCCGTCCCGAAAATATCGACGACGATCCCGAATTCGTGGCCGCTCATGCTGATGCCGTGATGAATGTGCACGTAGAAGTGACCGAGCTCATGGGCTCTGAAACCTACCTGTACTTCACCACCTCCGGCAAGGAAGAAAGCGTTATCGCTCGCGTTGATCCCCGCACCAAGACTCGCGCTGGCGACAACATCAAGGTTGCTCTGGATACCGCTCGCCTGCACTTCTTCGATAAGGACACCGAAGAAACCATCCTGGAGCGCTAATTTACTGTTCTGTTTGGTCGCCGCATGGAAACATGCGGCGGCTTTTTTATTGCCGCTTTCCTGAGGTAAAAGAATTTTTCTCCATAAAAATTCCGATTTTGCATTGACGAATCCCAAAAGCCATTTTATAATATTACCAAGCTAAACGCTGTGGAGGATATAATACGATGGAAACTATCAAGCGTATTGGCGGCCTTGTCCGCCCCTATCGACGCAAGATCGTCCTCGGGCTAACGCTCCAGCTGGTGGTCATCCTGACCCGTCTGATCGCGCCTTATGTAACCAAGACGCTGATCAATGACGTCATCACACAAATGCATACGGAATTGCTCTTTCCCCTGTGTGGTGCACTTCTGGGGTTGGCGTTAATTCGTGGAGCTTGCATTTACACCCGCGGGCTCACCATGGAGCGCCTTTCCCAAAACGCCATCTGGGATTTGCGCACCGGTCTTTACGCCCACCTGGAGGAATTGCCTTATCAATTCTATGATAAGCATCGGGTGGGCGAAATTATGAGCCGCATGACCGGCGATATTGAGGGCTTGCGTAGCCTCTTTGCCAATGGCGTGATCACGGTGTTTGATAACGCGGTGGGCTTTGTTGGCGCGCTGATCTTCATGCTCTCCATGAGCTGGCAGATCACCCTGATCATCCTGGTGCTCACCCCCGTTATCGCGGTGCTGGCCTGGGCCTTCCGCAAGCGGATCCGGCTAATCTTCCGGGATATCCGGGAGCAAAATGCCGTGCTCAACACCCGCACCCAGGAAAACCTGGCGGGCATGCACGTGGTAAAGGCCTTTGCTCAGGAGCCTCACGAAGAAGAGCAGTTTGAAAGAGAGAATAGAAAGCTACTGGATCTGAACCTGAAGGCCACCTGGGTTTGGTCCAATTTCGTGCCGGTGCTGGATTTCCTGGGCGCTCTGTGTACGCCCCTTTCCTTGCTGGGCGGCGCAATCCTCATCGCCAATGGGCAAATGGATATCGGCACCATGGTAGGTGTTACCGGCTATATCGGCATGCTGGTAAACCCCATGCGCGCCCTTTCCAATATCATCAATATGCTCACCCAGGCGGTTACCTCCGCCGAAAAACTCTTCTACTATGTGGACTTTGGCGCAGCCATCCGTGAGCCGGAAAATGCCATGCAGCCCAAAGAATATCAGGGCCATGTGGTCTTTGATCACGTCACCTTCAGCTATGGCGATCATCCGGTGCTCAAGGATATCACCTTTGAGGCCAAGCCCGGCCAGACCATCGCCGTCATGGGCGCTACGGGCTCCGGTAAATCCACTTTGATCACCTTGCTTGGTCGCTTCTATGATATTCAGGAGGGCAGCATCAAAATTGACGGCATTGATGTGCGCGAGCATTCCCTCAAGCCCCTCCGCCGCCAGATTGGCTACGTGATGCAGGAAACCTTCCTCTTCTCTGATACCATTGCGGATAACATCCGCTTTGGCCGCCCCGATGCCCAAATGGATCAGGTGGAGCGCAGCGCCAAGGTGGCCCAAGCCAAGGAATTTATTGATCACATGCCTGGTGGCTATGAAACGGTGGTTGGCGAACGCGGCCTGGGCCTCTCCGGCGGCCAGAAGCAGCGCGTGGCCATTGCCCGGGCCGTGCTGGTGGATCCTAAGATTCTGGTGCTGGATGACTCCACCTCGGCCGTGGACATGGAAACTGAATACCAGATTCAGCAGGAGCTAAAGGAAGTGTTGAAAAACCGCACCACCTTCGTGATCGCTCACCGCATTTCTTCCGTAAAGAATGCGGATCTGATCCTGGTACTGGATCATGGGGAAATTGCCGAGCGTGGTAACCACAAAGAACTGATGGCCCAGGGCGGCATCTATTACCAGATGGTAATGGATCAGATGGCCTCGGCCGTCAAGGTTTGAGAGAGGGGGGGACGCATATGGCACGTATGATTCGGCAGCTGGACGACGAAGTTCTGGAGATGCCATTTAACAAAAGCCAGTTTTTCCGCCTTCTGGCCTATATGAAGCCCTATCTGAAAACCGTGATCGGTTCCCTGATTCTTATGGTGATGGCCATGGCCTGCTCCCTGGCAAGCCCCTATCTGATGAGCCGGGCCGTGGATGAATTGGAAAAAAAGAGCATGGAGATGCTCCCCTGGCTGCTGGGCGGCATGGCTGTAGTCGCCTTGGTGGGCGGCCTTTGCACTCGCCAGCGGATCCGCTGGATGGACAGCGCCGGCCGCAAGGCCCTGGCCAAGCTGAGAGAGGATTTGTTCCATCATATCCAGAGCATGTCCTTCTCCTTCTTTGATACCCGCTCCGCCGGAAAACTGCTGGTGCGCGTGATCAATGACGTGAATTCCCTAAACGATCTGTTTACCAACGGTATCGTGAACGTGCTCATCGAATGCATCACCATGGTGATGCTGCTGGTGCTGATGTTTGCGGTGAATTGGAAGCTCACCCTGATTGGCATGTGCATTATCCCCCTGCTTTTGTTCATCATGTTCAAGATCAAACGGGTGATGCGCAAGCGCTGGCAGCGGGTGCGCATGAAAACCTCCACCATGAACGGCTACCTCCACGAATCCTTAACCGGTATGCGGGTAACGGAAGCCTTTGTGCGTGAGGATGAAAATGCCGATACCTTCCGCAACGTAAACGATGATATCCGTGCCTCCTGGATGCACGCCATCTCCATCAACAATGTGTTCTGGCCTGCCATCGATTTTACCGCCACCATCGGCACCGTGCTGGTATACATCTTTGGCGTCCGGTTCATGGGCTCGGATGGCTTGCTGCTGGCTGATCTTTTGCTGGTGATCTGGTATCTTGGCCGTTTCTGGGAGCCCCTCAATGTGCTCTCCAACTTCTATAATAGCCTCCTTTCCGCCATGGCCTCCATGGAGCGCATCTTTGAAATCATGGATACCGAAGCGGATATTCAAGATAAGGAAGGGGCCAAGCCTCTTCCCCCCATCAAGGGCCAGGTCACCTTTGATCACGTCACTTTCTCCTATGATCAGGAAAAGATCGTGCTCAACGACGTATCCTTTGATATCCCCGCCGGGCAGACCATTGCCTTGGTCGGCCCCACCGGCGCCGGCAAATCCACAGTAGTGAACCTGATCAGCCGCTTTTATGACGTATGTGATGGTCGGGTGATGATCGATGGCCATGATATCCGGGATGTGGAGCTCAATTCCATGCGCAAGCAGATGAGCGTGATGATGCAGGATTCCTTCATCTTCTCCGGCACCATCATGGATAATATCCGCTACGGCCGTCTGGACGCCACGGATGAAGAAGTGATCGAAGCCGCCAAGACGGTGAGCGCTCATGATTTCATCATGCAGATGCCCAAAGGATATCAGACCGAGGTCAATGAGCGGGGTTCCTCCCTGTCCCAGGGCCAGCGCCAGCTGATTTCCTTTGCCCGTGCGCTGCTCAATGACCCCAAAATCCTGATTCTGGATGAGGCCACTTCCTCTATCGATACCAAGACCGAAATGCTGATTCAAAAGGCACTGGACGTGCTCCTCAAGGGGCGCACCTCCTTCGTCATCGCCCACCGCCTTTCCACCATCCGCAACGCGGACAGGATCATGGTGGTGCAGGGGGGCAAGATTGCCGAAAGCGGCAACCACGATGAACTCATCAAGATCCCCGGCGGCCATTATCGCGGCCTGTGCGAAGCTCAGTATCGCTTCATGGCCTCCGACGAGGATTAAAGGCACAATAAAATATGCGGGAGGATGCTTTTGTGTCAAAAGCACCCTCCCGCGCCCTCCCGAAAACCGCTCTTTAATTCCTGCATGGTGTTTCTCTGTAAACACCATATTTTTTTAAGGAGGAAATCAATATGGAAAATAAATTCGGCATGTTTGTGCACTGGGGCTTCTATTCTCTGCTGGGCATTCAGGAGCAGGTGCTGGCCCGGTGGGATATGGATAATCAGGAATATGAAAGCTATATGCATAAGTTCAATCCCACGGAATACGATCCCGAGGAATGGGTGCTGCTGGCAAAAAAGGCGGGCATGAAGTATATCTGCTTCACCGCCAAACATCACGACGGCTTTTGCATGTGGGATACCAAGTATACCGACTACAACATCATGAACACGCCTTACAAAAAGGACGTGTTGAAAATGCTGGCAGATGCCTGCGAAAAGCATGGCATACTGCTCTCTCTTTACTATTCCAATCCCGATTGGCATCATGAAAACGCCTATAATCCCTTGTCTACCCATCAGTGGAAATGCGCCCATCCCGAGAAAGCGGATTCAGTAAAGTATCGGGAATTTGTGAAAAATCAGATTACGGAATTGCTCACCAATTATGGAAAAATCTATACTCTCTATTGGGATATTCCGCCCCGCTATGAGGATAAGAGCCTGAATGAGCTTGCCCGAAAGCTGATGCCGGGCATTCTCATCAATAACCGCGGCTATGATCCCGGCGATTTTGCCACACCGGAAAGAGAAGTGCCGGATGGCAAGCGCTTCCCCATGATGACGGAGGCTTGCCAATCCGTAGGCGAGCAAAGCTGGGGCTACCGCGCCAATGAGGATTATTATTCCCTTCGGTTCCTCATGAGCTCCATCGATAAAATCATGGCCATGGACGGAAGCTATCTGCTGAACGTGGGCCCCATGGCAAACGGCAAAATTCCCGAAGAAGCCATCGCCATGCTGGAAAAAATCGGGGATTGGTATCAGCGGATGGAGGGCACCCTGGAAGATACTCAAGCAGACCCTTTCCCCTACCGCCTGGCCCAAGCCGATCCCTTTATCGCTGTCAAAAAGAACGGGAAAACCTATCTCCACTTCTATCAGGGCCTTTCTTCCTCCGCCGTCACCTTCTTTGGCTGCCCCGGTGCACCACGAAAGGTAAGGCTGATGAATGATAAGCGTTCCCTTCCCGTGCGCTACGAAAAGCTGCCCACCTATGTGGAAATGGGCAGAGCCCGGGGGCCCTTCCACAGCATCTATTCCCTCCCTGTGGACGAATACCCCCTGGAACCTTTGGTGATTGAAATCACCTGGTGATGCCTGATCAGGCGACCGGAGCAGGGGCTCCTCGCCCCCTGTACCCCGCGCCAGAGGATTTCATCCTCTGGACTCCGGTATGCGACCAAGGCTTTTGATCTAAGCTGCGGGCATGCGCAAGAAGCTTTGGGAACGAAGGAACGATTTACACGGGCACAACGAAAACGAGAAAACGCCGGGAGAGAAAGCTCGTGAAGTGACCCCAAAAAGTTAGACAAATATGTCTGACTCAAATTGTTCAAGCAGCCAAGAGGGCTTGCTGTCTGTGTAATGCAGGCGGCAAGCCCTTT
>SVGW01000090.1 GCA_015056125.1 Clostridiales bacterium
GCGGCCGTAAATTGATATAGGAAGCGGAATACTTCCGCTCCTCGCCGCCGCACATGTCGCCGGCTGCGGATTTCAGTCGAAGGGCAGCGGCCCTTCGACGCATCCCAAGGGTTTTTTGACAGTCTGGAACCCGCCAAGAGAGAAAGTGAACTTTCTCCTCTGGCGGGTTTTCGCGTTTTCCCGGATG
Organism: Clostridiales bacterium; assembly: GCA_015056125.1. Taxonomy (GTDB): domain Bacteria; phylum Bacillota; class Clostridia; order Christensenellales; family Aristaeellaceae; genus RUG563. The sequence goes on from SVGW01000090.1 coordinate 188, forward strand.
CAAGGCATCCGGCTGGCGGCATAAGATGCCGCCGTGCCCGTGGATGACAAACGTTTTCCGACGCGGCACCGGCACGTTGCTTGCAGATGAAGACAAGCAATATCCGGAGGAAGGGTCCAGGGACTTATGTCCCTGGCGGGGTGGAGGGGCGGAGCCCCCCATCGTCTTCCTGATCAAAAAATTGCTTGACAAACTGGATGGAATTAATATATAATAATCCGAAATGTGTGTAAAGGAGGCGGAGCGCATGCGGACCTTGCTCAAAGGCGGGCAGGTATATCAGAGCGGCGCTTTTATTTCCGCTGACGTAGCGGTGGATAAGGGCTTGGTTGTGGATATTTCTTCTTCCATTTCCCCCCGGCCCGGCGATTATATTTTGGATTGTTCTCATTGTTTCCTTGTTCCCGGTTTCGTGGATGTCCATGTTCATCTTCGAGAGCCGGGCTTTTTTTATAAGGAAACCATCGAAACGGGCACCAAGGCGGCGGCGAGGGGCGGCTATACTGCCGTTTGCTCCATGCCCAATTTGAGCCCGGCTCCCGATACGATGGAGCATCTCAAAGTGCAATTGGATTCCATCAAAAAGAATGCGAAAATCGCCGTGCACCCCTACGGCTGCATCACCCATGGCCAGAAGGGCCGGGGTGAATTGGTGGATTTTGAAGCGCTGGCGCCCTATGTGTGCGGCTTTTCCGATGATGGAAAAGGCGTGCAGGAGGAAGCGCTTATGCGCAGGGCCATGGAGCAAATCAAAAAAACGGGCAAAATTCTGGCGGCCCACTGCGAGGATGAATCCCTGCTCCGGGGCGGCTATATTCACGATGGCCCCTATGCCAGGGCCCACGGCCATGCGGGCATCTGCTCAGAAAGCGAAACGATCCAGGTGGTGCGGGATTTAAAGCTGGTGAAGGAAATCGGCCTTAAGTACCACGTGTGCCATGTATCCGCCAAGGAAACGGTGGCCGCCATCCGGGAAGCGAAAAAGCAGGGGGTAAACGTCACCTGCGAAACCGGGCCCCACTATCTGCTGCTCACCGATATGGACCTTCAGGAAGAAGGGCGCTTTAAAATGAATCCGCCCATCCGGGAGGAAGCGGATCGGGACGCCCTCATCGAGGGCATTCTGGACGGCACCATCGATATGATCGCCACCGATCATGCCCCCCACAGCGCAGAGGAAAAAGGCAAGGGCCTCATGGGCAGCCTGATGGGCGTGGTGGGATTGGAATGCGCCTTCCAGATGATGTACACTTACCTGGTGGAGGAAAAGAAAATTCTTTCCCTGGAAAAGCTGGTGCACTTAATGAGCATCGCCCCCAGGCAGCGTTTTGACATCGGCGGCGGCCTGGAAAAGGGCGGGCAGGCGGATATCGCGGTAATCGATCCAAGGCCGGAGGGCGTTGTGAACCCGGATGCCTTCCTTTCCATGGGCAAAGCCACGCCCTTTGAAGGCATGAAAACCAAGGGCGATATCGTGCTCACCATGGCCAAGGGCAAGATCGTATATCAGAAAAAGTAAATCAGGAAGCAATGCGCTTCTTTCCAATACAGAGGAGGATACAGACAATGGCCAAGCGCAAGGATCTGAAAAAAATTCTCATTATCGGCTCCGGCCCCATCGTAATCGGCCAGGCGGCGGAATTTGACTACGCCGGCACCCAGGCCTGCCTTGCCCTGAAGGAAGAGGGCTACGAGGTGGTGCTTTGCAATTCCAACCCTGCCACCATCATGACCGATACCACCATTGCGGACAAAGTATACATGGAGCCCCTTACCCTGGAATACGTGGCCAAAATTCTGCGCTACGAACGCCCGGACGCCATCGTGCCCGGCATCGGCGGCCAGACGGGCCTGAACCTGGCCATGCAATTGGAAAAGAAGGGTGTGCTCAAGGAATGCCGGGTGGAACTTCTTGGCACCAGCTCTGAATCCATTGAGCGGGCAGAGGACCGGGAACTGTTTAAGGAACTGTGCCAGCAGATTGGTGAGCCCACCATTCCCTCCGAAATCACCTATTCCCTGGAAGAAGCCAAGGAAGCGGCCAAGCGCATCGGCTATCCCGTGGTGCTGCGCCCTGCCTTCACTTTGGGTGGAACCGGCGGCGGCTTTGCCGATAATGAAGAGGAATTGATCGAAATTGGCCTCAATGCCTTTAAGCTTTCTCCCGTGCATCAGGTGTTGATTGAAAAGAGCGTGAAGGGCTATAAGGAAATCGAATTTGAAGTGATGCGGGACTCCGCCGATCACGCCATCACCATTTGCGGCATGGAAAACATCGATCCCGTGGGCGTGCACACCGGCGACTCCATCGTGGTGGCCCCTGTGATGACCCTGAATGACCATGACCTGAAAATGCTCAATGACAGCGCCATTAAGCTGATCAAGGAATTGAAAATCGAAGGCGGCTGCAACGTGCAGTTTGCTCTGAACCCCCACACCAGCGAATATTATTTGATCGAAGTGAACCCCCGGGTGTCCCGCTCCTCTGCGCTGGCTTCCAAGGCCAGCGGCTATCCCATCGCACGGGTGACCGCCAAGATTGCCGTGGGCATGACGCTGGAGGAAATCTCCATCGCCAATACCAACGCCGCTTTTGAACCCCAGCTGGATTATATGATCGCCAAGCTGCCCCGCTTCCCCTTTGATAAATTCACCTCTGCCCCCAACACCCTGGGCACCCAAATGAAGGCCACCGGCGAAGTGATGGGCATTGGCTCCACCCTGGAAGAATGCCTGCTCAAGGGCATCCGCTCTTTGGAGATCGGCGTCAATCATATCTACCACAGCAAGTTTGACAACATGAGCAAGGAAGAACTCAAGGAATACATTTCCACCTTCCGCTCCGATAATATTTTCGCCATCGCGGAGCTGATCTACCATGGCGTATCCGTGGAAGAAATTCATGAAATCACCAAGATTACCCCCTTCTTCCTGGAAGCCATCAAGCGCATTGTGGATATGGAAGAAACCCTGAAAAAGAACGTGCGCGATCTTCCTACCCTCACCGCCGCCAAGAAGATGGGCTTTTCCGATAAATACGTGGCCAGGATGTGGCAGTGCACCGAACTGGACGTGTACAACTTCCGCAAGGAAAATAACCTCTTCCCCGTGTTCCGCATGGTGGATACCTGCCATACCGGCGCCTATATCCCCTACTTCTACTCTTCCTATACCGGGGAAAACGCTTCCGTGCTCACCGATAAGAAAAAGATCGTGGTGCTGGGCGCCGGCCCCATCCGCATCGGTCAGGGCGTGGAATTTGACTATTCCACCGTGCACGCGGTGATGACCATTAAAAATGCCGGCTATGAAGCCATCATTATCAATAACAACCCCGAAACCGTGTCCACCGACTACACCACTGCCGATAAGCTCTACTTTGAGCCCCTCACCCCCGAAGATGTGATGAACATCATCGAATTTGAAAAGCCCGAAGGCGTGGTGGCGTCCCTGGGCGGCCAGACGGCCATCAACCTGGCCCAGCCCCTGACCGACCGGGGCGTAAAGATCATCGGCACCGACTGCGCTGCCATTGATAAGGCCGAGGACCGCAACGCCTTTGAAAATCTGCTCAATGAACTGAATATCCCCCGGGCTAAGGGCCAGGCCGTCACCAAGATTGAAGATGGCATTGCCGCGGCTGCGGAAATTGGCTATCCCGTATTGGTGCGCCCCTCCTTCGTGCTGGGCGGCCGGGCCATGCAGATCGTGGCCAACGAGGATCAGCTGCGCCATTATCTTAAAACCGCTGTAGAAATCGATGAAGATAAGCCCGTGCTGGTGGATAAATACATCGAAGGCCGGGAAGTGGAAGTGGACGCCATCTGCGATGGGCATGATGTGTTTGTTCCCGGCATTATGGAACTGGTGGAGCGCACCGGCGTGCACTCCGGCGACTCCATCTCCGTCTATCCCTCCTTCTCTATCTCCGATAAAGTGAAGGGCATCATCCTCCAGTATGCCAAGAAGCTGGGCCTGGGCATCGGCATTGTGGGCCTGTATAATATCCAGTTCATCGTGGACCGGGATGATAATGTGTTCATCATCGAAGTGAACCCCCGCTCTTCCCGCACGGTGCCCTTCCTTTCCAAGTCCACGGGCTATTCCCTGGCGGATATCGCTACCGAGGTGATCCTGGGCAAGACCCTGAAGGAGCAGGGCATCTTCGGCATCTATCCCGATGAAAAGGATCGCTGGTATGCCAAGGCTCCCGTATTCTCCTTTAACAAGATCCGCGGCCTGGACGCTTACCTGTCTCCTGAAATGAAATCCACCGGTGAAGCCATTGGCTATGATAAGACCCTGAATCGCGCCCTCTTTAAGGCGCTGCAGGCCTCCGGCATGCATCTGCAGAATTACGGCACCGTATTTGCCACCATCGCCGATAAGGATAAGGAAGAGGCCCTGCCCCTGATCCGCCGGTTCTATAACCTGGGCTTCAATATTGAGGCCACCGCTGGCACTGCCAAGTTCCTCAAGGAAAACGGCATCCGCACCCATGTGCTCAAGAAGCTCCATGAGGGCAGCGATGAGATCGCCGAAGCCCTGCGCCAGGGCCATATCGCCTATGTGCTCAATACCAAGGATATCGCCGCAGTGGATCAGACCAGCGACGGCTTTGAGATCCGCCGCCTGGCCACGGAAAATAACGTGACCATGTTTACCTCTCTTGATACCGTGCGGGTGCTGCTGGACGTGCTGGAGGAAACCACCATTACCATCTCTACCATCGACGCCTGATAAGATACAGGAGAGAGCGCAATGAAACAGTCTCTTTTTACGATTCTTGAAAATACCGCTTTAACTCGGGACGTGTTCCGGATGATTCTATCCGGGGATACCTCCGCCATCACCAACTGCGGCCAGTTTGTGAATATCCTGCTGGACGGCTTTTTCCTGCGCCGGCCCATTTCTGTGTGTGATTATGATGAAAAGACCCTCACCCTGGTGTACAAGGTGGTGGGCCAGGGCACGGAAAAAATGAGCCGTATGGAACAGGGCGAAATTCTGGATACCCTCACCGGCCTTGGCAACGGCTACAACCTGGAAAAGAGCGGGGACAAGCCCGTGCTGCTGGGCGGCGGCGTAGGCGTTCCGCCCCTGTATAACCTGTGCAAGAAGCTGATCCAAAAGGGCGCTGAGCCTATGGTGATCCTTGGCTTTAATAAAAAAGATGAAATCTTCTATGAAGAAGAATTCAAGGCCCTGGGCGCAAAGGTGATTGTGACTACCGTAGATGGCAGCTATGGCGTGAAGGGCTTTGTAACCGATGCGCTGAAGGAACTGGATTACACATTCTTCTACACCTGCGGGCCCGAGCCCATGCTCCGGGCCATTGGCAAAGCTGCCAAAACGAAGGGACAATACAGCTTTGAAGAGCGCATGGGCTGTGGCTTTGGCGCCTGCATGGGGTGCTCATGCAAAACCCTTACGGGCAACAAGCGCATTTGCAAGGAAGGCCCGGTTATGGAAAGCGAGGAGATCATCTGGTGAATACGAAAGTAAGCCTTTGCGGCATTGAAATGGATAATCCCGTGATCCCCGCCAGCGGCACCTTTGGCTTTGGCTACGAATTTGCTGAAATTTATGATATCAATGTGCTGGGCACCTTCTCCTTTAAGGGAACCACCCTGGAGCCCCGCTTTGGAAACCCCACTCCTCGCATCGCCGAATGCACCGCCGGCATGATCAATGCCGTGGGATTGCAGAATCCCGGGGTGGAAAAGGTGATCTCGGAAGAACTGCCCAAGCTGAAAAAATGCTTTCATAAGCCGGTGATGGCCAATGTGAGCGGTTTTTCGGTGGAGCAGTATGTGGAAACCTGCCGTCTTCTGGACAAAGAAGAGCAGGTGGGCTGGCTGGAAGTGAATGTGAGCTGCCCCAATGTGCACGGCGGCGGCATGAGCTTTGGCACCAATCCCCAGGCGGCAGCCGAAGTGACGGCGGCGGTGAAAAAGGTGACAAAAAAGCCTGTGATCATCAAGCTTTCCCCCAATGTGACGGATATCGTATCCATCGCCAAGGCCTGCGAGGATGCAGGGGCGGACGGCATTTCCCTCATCAACACCCTCCTTGGCATGCGCATTGATCTTAAGCGGAAAAAGCCCGTGATCGCCAACACCATGGGCGGCTTTTCCGGCCCCGCCATTTTCCCGGTGGCGGTGCGGATGGTGTATCAGGTATCCGGCGCGGTGAAGATTCCCGTGGTGGGCATGGGCGGCGTAAGCTCTGCCCGGGATGTGATCGAAATGATGATGGCGGGGGCCACCGCCGTGCAGGTGGGCGCTGCCAACCTGGTATACCCCACCGCCTGCAAGGATATTATTGAGCAATTGCCCGTGGAAATGGCAAAGCTGGGCATTGAAAGCCTCAGCGATATCAAGCGGGTATAAGGATGGGCGAAAGGATCCGGCCCAGCATGGGAAATCTGCTTCTGGGTATTCCCATGATGCTGGGCATATTCATTGGCTGCCAGGCGTTATTGGATATCGTAGAATTTGTGGGGATTGAATGGCTGAAGCTGGAGGCGGCCCATACGGTGCTTTTCGCGCTCAAATGGGTTACGCTGCTGAGCTTTCCGGGCGTTCTGCTGATCTGGTGGCTCTTTGGAGAGAGGCTGATCCAAAGGATCAAAAATTGGGGCTGGCTGGTGGGCTTATACGTCAGCGTTCCCATTAACGCGGTTGTGCGCTTTTCCGCCGGCTTTCTGCAGGATCTCAACCGCGCCCGGGGCTGGATGGAGGAGGATTTGCTTTTCCGTCTTTGCCGGATGACCGGCAATTGCATTTTGCCCCTTGGCGCATTGATTGGTTTTTTCTGGTGGGCCATGGCGAGGCGAGGAAAAAAGGATAAGGCTGGAAGCGAGGCGAAAAAAAGATGAAAGCAAAAATGCAGCCATCCGAAGGGATGATCAAGCTGATTTTAGGGCTTATGGCCTTTACGGCTTGCCTGATTCCCTTGCAGCTGGTGCTTTTCATTCTGCCCATGAACCGCTGGATCGCCCTGATTCTTAAATTGCTCCTGGGGCATGCCGGGGTAATCGTGCTCTTTAAGTGGCTGAGAAATCATCCTCAGGATCATAGGCCCCTTTGGTTTCCCGGGCTTGTGAAAGGCGCTTTTTGCGGGGCTATCCTGTATCTTGCGCAAACGGCCATCAAATTCCTGGTAATTGACAGCGCGCTGCTGAATCTCATTCGCGTTCTTTGCCCGGTGTGCTTTGGCGTCATCGGCGCATGGATGGATAAAAACAAACGCATTTTGAAGGAGGAGAACAAAAATGGCTAAGGATGTCATCATTGCCCTCGATTTTGAAAATAAGGAAAAGACCCTGGCTTTCCTGGATCAGTTCACCGGCCGCAAGCCCTTCGTGAAGATCGGCATGGAACTGTACTATGCGGAAGGCCCTGCAATCGTAAAGGAAATCAAGGCTCGGGGCCACAAGATTTTCCTGGATTTGAAGCTTCATGATATTCCCAACACCGTGAAAAAGGCCATGGCCGTGCTGCGCCATCTGGATGTGGATATGACCAATCTGCACGCCGCCGGCACCATTGCCATGATGGAAGCGGCCAAGGAAGGCCTCACCAAGGAAGACGGCTCCTGCGCCGTGCTCCTGGCTGTGACCCAGCTCACCTCCACTTCCGAAGAGCGCATGCAGCAGGAACTGCTCATCAATGCCACCATGGAAGATACCGTGAAAAAGTATGCCCAGAACGCCAAGGCCGCCGGCCTTCCCGGCGTGGTGTGCTCTCCCCTGGAAGCCAAGCTGGTGAAGGAAGCCTGCGGCGCTGATTTCCTCACCATCACCCCCGGCATTCGCTTTGCCGATGGCGATGTGGGCGATCAGGTGCGCATCATGACCCCCGAAAAGGCCAAGGCTGCCAGCGACTATATTGTGGTGGGCCGCCCCATCACTGCCGCCGCCGATCCCGTGGCCGCCTACGAGCGCTGCGTGAAGGAATTCCTGGGGTGACGGGATATTTTGCGGGAAGACCTTTCTTTTAAAAAAGAAAGGCCCTCCCGCACCCACCCAAAGAAAACTGTATCCGGATATTTCAAATATATAAAACCGGCTTGCGTGCCGGTGGAAAGGATGTTAAAAATGGAAGCTTACAAGCATGAGTTTATTGAATTTCTCGAGGGTGCGGGCGTTTTGAAGTTTGGCGATTTCACCGCCAAGTCCGGCCGGAAGATTCCCTATTTCATTAATGCCGGCGATATCAAGACCGGCGATCAGATCGCAAAGCTGGGCGAATTCTATGCCAAGGCCTATCTGGAAAAGGTAGGCAAGAAGCGCACCGTGCTCTACGGCCCCGCTTACAAGGGCATTTCCATCGCCGTTTCCTCCTCCATCGCCCTTTCCAAGGAAGGCATTGACGTGCCCTTCTTCTTCAACCGCAAGGAAGCCAAGGATCATGGCGAAGGCGGCGTATTCGTGGGCTATGTGCCCAAGGCGGGCGAAGAAGTGGTGATCACCGAAGATGTGATCACCGCCGGTACTGCCATCCGGGAAAGCATGGCCATCCTCTCCAACCTGGAAGATGTGAAAGTGGTGGCCACCTTTGTGATGGTGGACCGCAAGGAAAAGGGCAAGACCGATAAGAGCGCCATGAGCGAAGTGGAAGAAGAATTTGGTTTCCCCGTCTATTCTGTGGTGGACGTATACGATATCATCGAATACCTGGAAGAAGATGAAAAGAACGCTGAAAACGTGCAGCGCATCAAGAATTATCTGGCTGTGAACGGAGCAAAGGCATGAGACATCTTTTGAGCATCACGGATCTTTCCGTGGAAGAAATCAATGAATTGCTGGCCTTGGGCGGGGATATTCTGGATCATCCCGAAAAATATGCCCATCGCCTGGAGGGCAAAAAGCTGGCGACGCTGTTTTTTGAGCCCTCCACCCGCACCCGGCTGTCCTTTGAGGCAGCCATGTATGAATTGGGCGGCCACGTCATCGGCTTTGCCGGGGCCAATTCTTCCTCTGCTGCCAAGGGTGAAAGCGTAAGGGACACCATCCGCACCGTGGCCTGCTATGCGGATATCATCGCCATGCGCCATCCTTTGGAGGGCGCGCCCGTGGCCGCTGCTCAGGTGGCTACCGTGCCCATTGTGAATGCCGGCGACGGCGGCCATCATCACCCCACCCAGACCCTGGCGGACCTGATGACCCTGCAGCGGGAAAAGGGAAGAGTGTCCTATTTAAAAATGGGCCTTTGCGGCGACCTGAAATTCGGCCGCACGGTGCATTCCCTCATCGGCGCTCTGAGCCGCTATCCCGGGGTGGAATTCATCCTCATTTCTCCGGAAGAATTGAAGGTGCCCGCTCCCATCACCCGGGCCCTGGAAGACGCCGGCATTCCTTACCGGGAGGCCACTTCCCTGGAAAAGGAAATCGGCAATCTGGATGCGCTGTATATGACCCGCGTGCAGCGGGAGCGCTTCTTCAATGAAGAAGATTACGTGCGCCTGAAGGATACCTATATCCTGGATGAAGCCAAGATGAATTTGGCGAAAAAGGATATGATCGTGATGCATCCCCTGCCCCGGGTGAATGAAATTGCCACCGAGGTGGATGATGATCCCCGGGCCTGCTATTTCAAGCAGGTGAACTATGGCAAGATCATGCGCAAGGCGCTGATGCTCAAGCTCTTGGAGGAAAAGGCATGAATATTGACGGCATCCAATCCGGCGTGGTGATCGATCATATCACCCCTGGCAAAAGCATGGAAATTTACCGCTATCTGCATCTGGATCGGCTGGAATGCCCTGTGGCCATCATCAAAAACGTGAAATCCTCCCACATGGGCAAAAAGGATATCATCAAGATCGATGACGCCACCTTCGATATCGATGTGGACGCCCTGGGCTATCTGGATCCCGGCAGCACGGTGAATATCATTCGCAATGGCGAAATCGTGGAAAAGAAGCATCTGGAACTGCCCCAGAAGCTGGTGAACGTGATCCATTGCAAAAATCCCCGGTGCATCACTTCCGTGGAGCCCGGCATCAATCACATCTTTGAACTGGTTCGCCCCGAAGAGCGGCTGTACTGCTGCGCTTACTGCGAAACGGAACGCACCTGATGACAAAAACGCGTCCTCCGATGGCGGGATAACTGTTAAGGAATCTTTACCCATCAGCAAAAAAGACGAGCATCCGGTGATAACGCCGGATGCTCGTTTGCTTATGTAGGTGTATAAAAGCAATACACGGATATTGTGTGTATAATTGCGCCCTCTTGAATGGGGGTAAGTGAGTTTTCGGATGCTTGACAAATTGGAATTTGTCGCTTCGTCAAACTAAAAGTTTCCTTTGTTTCTTGATTATAATTTTTTAGACATGAAAAGCAATAAATCATCATTGTTACAGCATGGAGCGTATTGTTCTAATTGTTTTC
>SVGW01000004.1 GCA_015056125.1 Clostridiales bacterium
GCTTTCCATCCCTTTTTCACAGGGCTGGAAAGCCATTTTTGCAGTAAATGTGATGGATCGAATGGAAGACTGCTTTAGCTGACTTCCATTCGCAGTTTGTCGAAAATACTTTTTCGACAAACTGAGCTGCCGCACTTGTCCGTGCAGCAGCTTTTGGCTTTTATCAGTAATCTGCCCCGTAAGGGAAGATGGCCACGATCTCATCCTCAATATACACCAGGGTATACAGAGAACTGCCGTAAATCTGATAATTATTTAAAAATTCCTGAATATTGTAGGCCCTGTAGCAATTTTGCTTGGTGCCGTAATAGAAAATACAATTGGGATCCACTACGTAATCATAGTTATCCACGCCGCCGTTGGTGAAAGTGGAAAAATTACCGCTATTATAATCCTCGCCGCTGTACTTAAGGGTAACCAAATCGGCATTGATGCGCCAATCGCTATTTTTCATATAGATGCTGCTGATATAGCCAGCAGACACCTTGGTACGCTTTTCACTGGGCCGTCGCTGGAGATACACGGTATAGGTAGTGGAAGCCGTGCCGCTGACCACCTTGATGCTCACCGCCTGGGGTTCATCGGTCATATTGAACACCTGGGAGGTCTGCCCACTGCGCACCACCTGGCCATTCACATAGATGGTGGCATTGTAATCCTGGGCTACAGGGGTAAAAGTGACCCGGGATACCCAATCTGCCACAGTGAGGAGATAGGCCGTCTGATAGGGATTAAAGGCAGAGGGCACCATGACGCCGGTATTGGGGCAATTATGGGAGAGGCTGCTGAGCAAGGAATTGCCGGAATAGGAGGGCGCGGTGGTCACCGTGGGATAATAAGGCAAATAAGGCGTAGCGGTGGGATAATATACCGGGGGCACGTAAGGCGTGGCCGTTGGCTTGGGAACAGCGGTAGCCACTGCCGCATTGGGATCGGTGGAAAGATAGCGGCTGCGCACAAAGCCCCGCATCAGGCTGGACGTGCCCTGCAATTCCACATAGGTCCATTCGCTGCCCATCTGGGCCAGCGCAGTCACAGCGGTACCCTTGGCAACGCTGAAAATGGATTTATTGTTGATCACCGGGTCATCCGTTAAGGAGCATTTATCAATGGCCCACATGGTGGTGCCAGAGAAGGAGAGATTTTCTTTGAGGGTACCCTTTAAATCGGTCATGCCGGAAAGAGCGTCCTTGGTAATATAGCCCAAGCGATAGCTGCCATCGCTGAGCCCATAGCCAATCATAATCCAATCCCCGGTAACGCCATATACTCGGGCCACGCCGCCGCCATACATGGCCTTGCCAGAATTGGCCCGGTAATAATATTCACCGGGGCCGGAATACACGGGATAGCTCCGGGCAAAGCGGGCAGTGGCATACACATTCAGGCTGGTCAGGGCGGCCTGGGCAGGAATGGCCAAGGACAAAATCAGCAGCAGCGCCAAAGCCAGGCAGATTACTCTCTTTTTCATTTTGTTTTTCTCCTTTCGCGCTTCCGCTTAATAATCCGCCCCATAGGGGAACACGGCCACAATCTCATCTTCCATGTAAACGATGGAGTAAAGAGAACTGCCGTAGAGCAGATAATTGCTCATGAATTCCTGAATATTATAGGCCCGGTAGCAATTTTGCTTGGTACCGAAATAGAACAGGCAATTGGGATTCACGGCATAGTCATAGCGGTTCTTTTCCACGGTGGCGTTGGTAAAGGTGGAATAATTGCCGCCGGAATAGTCGGTGCTCCTATATTTCATGGTCACCAGGTCGGCGTCCATGCGCCAGGTAGTGCCCTTGAGGTAAATATTGTTGATATAGCCGGAGGACACCCGGGTGCGCTTTTCACTGGGCCGGCGCTGAAGGAAAATGGTGTAGGTGGTGGAGGCGCCGCCGTTGGTGACAGTGATGTTCACCGCCTGGGGCTCATCCGTCATGGGGATTACCTGGGAGGCTTGCCCGCTGCGCACCACCTGGCCGTTCACCCGGATGGTGGCATTGGGATCCTGGGCTACGGGGGTAAAGGTGGGGCGGGATACCCAATTGGCCACAGTGAGCACATAGTGGGTTTGATAAGAATTAAAGGCAGAGGGCAGCATAATGCCGGTATTGGGGCAATTATGGATCAGGCCGCTGAGCAGGGTGCTGCCATAGGCGGCGCCATCCGCCAGCGCCGGAACGCAGGCCAACAGCAAAATCAAAGTAAGAAGCACAGATACCGCTCGTTTCATAAGGGCTCTCCTCCTGAAAAATGGGATTCACTCATAGAACGGAAGTAATTGGCATTTTCTTTCCAATCTTCCAAAAATATTTATATTATATTATAACACTATATTTTCCCCCTATACAACCACCATGTTATTACAAATACCTAACAAAAAAAGAAGCCTGCCCCCGAAAAGGGGCAGACTCCTTCCAGGCCGACACTCTGCCGACCAAGCAAATTTTATTACACTTCGGGGATCTCGATCTTGATTTCGTGGCCCACTTCGGCAGACTTTACGATACCATCGATAATCGCCTGGTTGTAGAGAATCTGGGAAGAGGGAACGGGGGCGGGCTTGCCTTCCTTGATAGCATCCAGGAAGGAGCGCACCTTCATTTCAAACAGGCTCTTGTCGCACTTGATGATCGGGATCTTGGTCTGGGTCTGCAATCCGGCCACATCAGTATACAGGGTCATTTCGCCGCCCACAGTGCCGTTCCAGCAATCGGTGGAGGGAATGCGCAGAGCAGCCTTCTTGCCCAGGATCACGGTATCGCCGGGAGTATCCAGGTGCATCGCCCAGGAAATACGGAAGTCCAATACGATGCCGCCTTCCAGACGGACGAACGCAGCCGCAAAATCTTCCACGTTGAAGCGATCGGCATTTTCCTTGGCGGTATGGTCCTTGTCGGGACGCTGATACTTTTCATTGGTGCCAAAGAAATTGGAGGTGTAGCCGGTGACGGTGAGGGGCTTGGGATAGCCGATGGCGTTGAGTACCATATCCAGGCTGTAGCAGCCGATATCGCCCATGGCGCCGATACCGCCGGTTTTCTTTTCAATGAAGGTGGAGTTGGGAATGCCACGGCGACGGCCGCCGCCGGTCTGGATATAATAGATTTCGCCCAGTTCGCCGGATTCCACGATCTTCTTGATCTGCTGCATATTGGGATCCATGCGGGGCTGGAAGCCGATGGTGAGCAATTTGCCCGTTTCCTTTTCGGCCTTCATTACTTCCACCGCTTCTTCCACGGTCACCGTGAAGGGCTTTTCCAAAAGCACATGCACACCGGCGCGAAGAGAATCGATGGTGCACTCGGCGTGGGTAGTATTGTAGGTGCACACGCTCACAGCATCCAGCTTTTCATTTTCCAGCATGGACTTGTGATCGGGATAGAAGCGGATATTGGTGTAATCCACGCCCATCTTTTCGCAGAAAGCCTGGCACTTTCCGGGGATCAGATCGGCCATAGCTACCACTTCCACATCGGGGAACTTTACATACTGCTGAATATGGGCTTCGGCAATCCAGCCGGTACCGATAATACCAACCTTCAGCTTTTTGCTGGTGTCAATCTTCTTTTCATCCACAGACTGAGTAGTTTGGCTCAGAACAGCATCGCCATTTGCCATGATGATATCCTCCTTATCTATCGCCGTGCCGCCAATATGCGTGCGCAGCGCCTTATTGATTAGATTATACCATATATTCCCCGTTTCTGTCGAGCATCAATTTCCATTCAAAGTGACAAATCATACAGTTTTTGTGACATCGAAGCCGAAAAAAGTGTTGTTTTATTGACACTTTGCGCTTCGGCCTGCTTTGACCAGCATACTTTCTGGCAGCGATCGCATATCATCAAGGGAAAACGGCTCAATCAGAAGGAGGCATCGCCATGGAACAGGATTATGCCCGGGGCACGCGGCCCCTTTATCGGGACATTGCAGAGCGTACCCAGGGAGATATGTATATCGGTGTGGTAGGCCCGGTCAGGAGTGGGAAAAGCACTTTTATTGCAGGATTTCTGGAAAAAATGGTGCTCCCCTATATGGCGCCCGGGCCCCGGAAGGAGAGGCTCACCGATGAAATGCCCCAATCCGCCTCCGGCAAAACCGTCATGACCACCCAGCCCAAATTTCTTCCCGGAGAAGGGGCCGCCGAAGTATTTCTGGATCACAACGCAACCGCCCGGGTGCGGATGGTGGATTCGGTGGGTTACCTCATCCCCGGCGCGCTGGGCACCCAGGAAGGAGACGCCGCCCGAATGGTATCCACCCCCTGGGCGGACAGGGATTTACCCTTTGAAGAGGCAGCAGCCCTGGGCACGAAAAAAGTAATTGAGGATCATGCCACCATTGGCGTGGTAGTCACCTGCGATGGCACTGTGGCAGATTTGCCCCGTTCCAATTATGTGGCAGCAGAGGAACAGGTGATCCGGCAGCTAAAAGAACTGAAAAAGCCCTTTGCGGTGGTGCTCAATTCCGCCCGCCCTGAAAGCAGCGAGGCCAAAGCCCTGCGCGCTTCCCTGGAAAGCAAATACGATGTGCCCGTATCCCTCTTGAATGTGAAGGAAATGGAAAGCGATGATATCCAATCGCTGCTCTCCGCTCTGCTGATGGAATTTCCCCTGCAGGAAGTGCATTTCTCTCTTCCCTCCTGGGTGGGTGCCCTGGAAGAAAGCCACTGGCTGCCCCAGCATGCACTGGATACGATTCGGGAGCTGGGCACGCAGCTAAAAAAAGTGCGGGATAAAGAAAAAATTGCCGCCGCCTTTGCTTCCTCCCCCTATCTGGATGCACCTCGGGATGAGCAGGTGGCCCTGGGCGAGGGAAAAGTGCGCTGCCTGCTTCCGGTGCAGGAAGGGCTGTTTAATCAGGTGCTGTCCGAACAGTGCGGAGAAACCATCACTGGGGATGCTCATCTTCTTTCTCTCATGAAGGAGCTGGTATCTGCCAAACGGGAATACGATCGGGTGGCCGGGGCCATGAAGGCCGTGCAGCAAACGGGCTATGGCCTGGTAACGCCCGCCATGGGTGAAATTCAGCTCCAGCCGCCCCAGCTCATGCGTCAGGGCAGCCGCTATGGCGTAAGGCTTCGGGCCAGCGCCCCCACGCTGCATCTGATCCGTTCGGATATTGAAACGGAAATTGCCCCGGTGCTGGGCACCCAGGAGCAAAGCGAGCAATTTGTAAAAACTCTGGAAGAAGAATATGAAAAGGATCCTCAAAGCCTGTGGGATACCAATTTCTTTGGCAAATCCCTGAAGGATCTGATCCGGGAGGGGCTGTCGGGAAAGCTAAGCCAAATGCCCGTGGATGCCCAGGAAAAGGTGCAGTCTGCGCTGACCAAAATGCTCAATGAGGGAGACGGGGGCATGATCTGCATTCTGCTGTAAAGGAGGAGCAACGGGCGGAGCAGAAATGCCGCCCGGCCCTTTTTTTACACCATTGTCACATTCCCGCCATAAAGAAAAAGGGTTTTAGGGCTGTACATTTTTGCAAATTTGCGGTATGATGTAGTAGAGTTTTCATGCTCTGATTTTTTTGAAATGAGGGAACTGCATTGTATACCGAACAGGATTTTACCGATATTCGCGCCCAACTGAATAAGCGCCTCCTTTTAACAGCCATTCCCACCGTAATCTTGCTGGCGGGCATCATCGTCTCTTTTATTTTCCGTATTAAGCTCCTCACCATGGCCCTGTCGCTGATCCTTGGCGCCGGGCTGATCTTTGCCTACAGCATGCTGATCTATCCCGTGTATGCCTATAAGCGCCATCTCAACAACGTGCTTCACGGCAAAACCCGCACCCTCACCGGCGCCTTCAAGGAAATGGAAGAGGGCGATGTGATCCGGGAAGGCGTGCATTATTATCCCATGCTGCTGAACGTGGGCGATATGAAAAGCCCCGAAGATGATCGGCTCTTCTACTTTGACGCCAATCTCCCAAAGCCTGATTGGCAGGTGGGCGAAAAGCTCACCATCATCTCCCATGATAAAGCCGTGGGCGCCTGGGAAAGGGCATAATAGGAATTAAAGAAGGTAATATTAACATGAAAAATCCACCCTGCATCCTGGTTTTGGTAACCGTGCAAAAGGAATGCAGCCGCCTGATCCAGCGTGGAAAAGCGATATCGGATGAACAAAATCTCCCCTTGCATGTACTCCATGTAGCCACGGGCAAAAATCTTCTTGGCACACCGGACGCCGCAGCGGCGCTTAACCATCTTTTTTCCCTGGCCCATGAAGTGGATGCGGAAATGAATATCCTCTATGAATCCAACGCCCTTTCCGCCATCGCCCGCTATGCCAAGGAGCACAGCGCTCAAGTAGTGGTGACCGGCCCGGATAAAAGCGGCTTTTCTTCCCAGCTGGAAGCGCTGCTTCCAGAAAAAACAACGCTCCTTTGCCTGGAAGAATGATCTTTCCAAAAACGCCTCTTTTCAGGGGCGTTTTTTCTTGCTTCCTCCAGAAAAGGAGCGTATAATAGAAACGTTAAGAAGGGAGACGCTATGATGTTCCGCAGAAAAAAAGCATTATCGCCAGAAATCGGAACCACCTTTTCCAATAAAGACCTGCTCCGCTTGATCCTGCCGCTGCTGGGCGAGCAGCTTTTAGCCACCATGGTGGGCATTATAGATACAGCCATGGTATCCGGGGTAGGCGAAAGCGCCGTGGCCGCTGTTTCGTTGGTCAATACCCTGAATATATGTCTGGTTCAGCTCTTTATCTCCATGTGTGCCGGAGGCTCCATCATCGCCTCGCAGTATTTCGGCAATAAAGATTTGGAAAACGGTCGCATCTCCAGCCATCAGCTTTTGCTGTCCTCCGTCAGCATTGCCAGCGTGCTGGCTATTTTGCTCGTTGCTTTCAACCGCCCTATCATGCGCCTGATGGACAGCGGAAACGATCCCGTGGTTTTTGAGCAGGCCTGCACCTATCTGATCATTACGGCGATTTCCTATCCCTTTACGGCCATTCAGTCCTCCGGCGTCAGCCTGCTCCGGGTGATGGGAAACACCAAAGTATCTTTGTATTCCAGCTTGATTGTAAATATCGTCAATATCACCGGTAACGCCATTTTGATTCATCCCTGCGGCCTGGGGGTGGCCGGCGCCGCCCTGGCTACGCTCTTGGGGCACATCGTGGCCTCCGTAATCGTATGCCGATTAATGTTTAACCCCCATTTGCCTCTGCATTTTATCAAGCCCGGCCAGCCAGGATTTTTCCGCTTCAAAGGGGATATGATCAAGCGGATCATGCGCCTGGGCGTGCCCAGCGGCATTGAAAACAGCATTTTCCAATTCGGGCGGCTGCTGGTTACTTCCCTGGTGGCCACCTTCCCCACGGCGCTTCGTGCCGCTCATGGCATTTGCAACAGCGTCACTTCCTTCGCTTATTTGCCAAATAGTGCCCTGGCGCTGGCGGCCATTACTGTAATCGGCCGATTGATCGGGGCCAATCAGAAGGAAGAAGCCTGGTATTACGGCAAAAAGCTACTGCGCTGGCTTTATGTGGCCCTGCTGCCCACCAACCTGATTCTGTGCTTTTTTTCCACGCCCCTGGTGCGATTGTTCAATCTTTCCGCTGAAGCCGTTCCTGTGGCTTCCCAGATCGTATTCCTCTTTGGTTTCCTTTCCATCATCATGTATGCTCCTGCTTTCGGCCTTGGTAGCATCCTTCGCGCCGCCGGGGATGTGCGCTATACCGTGTGGGTATCCATTCCCAGCATGCTCATCCTGCGGTTGGGTTTCAGCTATCTGTTTGTATACGCCTTTGATCTTTCCCTGCTGGGCGTATGGCTGGCCATGCATCTGGACTGGATCGCCCGGGCCATCGGCTTCCTTTCCCGGTTCCTGTCCAAAAAATGGTTGAACAAGCGCGCCATATAAGAAAGGAGAACCTATGCTTTTTCGATCAAAACACCCTCTCCCTCAGGAAAGAACCTTCTCCAATCAGCAATTGGTACACTTGATCCTTCCCCTGATTGCTGAGCAGTTGCTGGCGATATTAGTTGGCGTGGTGGATACGCTGATGGTATCCGGCGTTGGCGAAAGCGCCGTGGCAGCCGTTTCCATGGTGGATATCCTCAATATTCTCTTTGTGCAGTTTTTTAGCGCCATGTGCACCGGCGGTGCTATCGTGGCTGCTCAGTATCTGGGCAATAAGGATTACCCCAATGCCTGCAACGCCGCCAAGCAGCTGATACTCTTTACCGTTCTTCTCTCCTCGGCGATCTCCGTTGCAATCATCCTGCTCCATCGCCAGGTGATTGGGCTTATGGATGATAACAGCGACCCCGCCGTATTTGAGCAGGCCTGCACTTATCTGATGATCACTGCCTGCTCCTATCCTTTCCTGGGCATTTACAATGGCTGCGCAGGGCTGATGCGGTCTATGGGCAATTCAAAAACCTCCATGTGGACCAGCATTATCATGAATATCGTAAACGTGGGCGGCAATGCCCTGCTGATTCATCCCTGCGGCATGGGCGTAGCCGGCGCGGCCACGGCCACGCTTTTATCCCGCGTGGTATCTTCCCTGGTGATTTTGCGGCTGATGTTTCGGGATAATCAGCCCATTCATCTGCCGCCCCTCCACACCAAAGGTTTTTTCCGCCTGGATCTTTCCATGATCAAGCGCATTTTCAGTCTGGGCCTTCCCAGCGGCATCGAAACCAGCCTGTTCCAGGTGGGCCGGGTATTGATTATGGGCATCATTGCTACTTTTCCCACCGCCATCCGGGCGGCCAATGGTATTGGCAACAGCGTATCCAGCTTGGCCGTAATCCCCTTTTCCGGCATTTCCCTGGCAACGGTCACGGTGATCGGGCAGCTGATTGGCGCGGATAAGAAGGATGAAGCCAGATACTACGCCAAAAAGCTGCTCACCCTGATGTACGTATCCATCTTTCCCTTAAATGTGGCCCTGTTCTTCTGGGCCGAGCCGCTGGTGCGCATGTTTAATCTCACCGATGCAGGCATCTCTGTTGCGGTGGAAGTGCTGCGCCTTTTCGCCGTCTTCACCATCTTCACCTATCCTTCTTCCTTTGGCACCACCGGCGTTCTGCGCGCCGCTGGCGACGTCAAGTATGCTATGTATGTGGCCATCCTCAGCATGCTTCTGGTGCGGGTGGGCATGAGCTATCTGTTAGTATACGGTTTTGGCCTGTCGCTGCTGGGAGTATGGCTCTCCATGTGTCTGGATTGGGTAGTGAGAAGCATCTTCTTCCTGATCCGCCTCAAAGGCAATGCCTGGCTCGAAAAAAAGGTAATTTAAATAATATTCTTATTTGGAGGCTTTCCTATGAAAAATTACGCTTTGGATTACATGCTGTCTCTGCTTGCCATCCCCTCTCCCACGGGCTTCACCCGGGCCGCTACCGATTATCTTCTGGATACCTTGACCAACCTTGGCTTTTCTCCCATTCGGGATCGGAAGGGCTGCGTCATTTGTGAACTGGGCGGCGAAGGGCATGGCATTCTGCTCTCTGCCCATGTGGATACCCTGGGCGCCATGGTGCGCTCTGTGAAGGGAAACGGCCGCATCCGCTACACTCATGTGGGCGGCTGGCAGGATACCACGGTAGAAACGGAAAACTGCCTGGTGCATACCCGGGATGGCCGCAGCTACAGCGGCACCGTGCAATCCACCAAGGCCAGCCAGCACGTATTTTCCGGCATGGGTGCGGAAAACCGCAGCGAGGAAACGCTGGAAATCGTGCTGGATGAGCAGGTAAAATCCGCCGCCGATGTGGAAAATCTGGGCATTGAAACGGGCTGCTACATTTCCTGGGATCCCCGCACGGTGCTCACCGAATCCGGCTATTTAAAGAGCCGCCATCTGGATGATAAAGCCAGCGCGGGCATGCTGCTGGCCCTGGCGAGAATGATTTCCGAAGGCAAGATTACCCTCAAGCGCCGGGTAGCCATCCTGTTTACCGTATTTGAAGAAGTAGGCCACGGCGGGGCCATCAAGCTGCCCGAGGGCATTGAGGATATGCTGGCCGTGGATATGGGTTGCGTGGGCGATGACCTGAAATGCGATGAAACCATGGTATCCATCTGCGTGAAGGATTCCTCCGGCCCCTTCCACTATGAATTTACCAATGAGTTGATTGCCGTAGCCAAGAAGGAAGGGCTGCGCTATGCCGCCGATGTGTATCCTTCTTACTCCTCCGATGCTGCCGCTGCCCTGAAGGCGGGCAATGATGTGCGCTTTGCGCTGATTGGCACCGGCGTATTTGCTTCCCACGGCTACGAGCGCACGCACGTGCTGGGCATTGAAAACACCTGTCTGCTCATCCAGAAGTACCTGGAGCTTTGAGTAGGAAAATAAAATGCGGGAGGATGCTTTTGAGTCAAAAGTACCCTCCCGAAAATCAATCAAGAAATATTCTGCTCGCCTTCTTATCAACACTATGTCCCCATTTATAGCAGCAGGAAATGATCGCCAATGAGCATATATATTGCATATCTCCCAGCAGGTTTTCTTTGGGAGAGCGCGAGAGGGCCTTTCTTTTGGGAAAAAGAAAGGCCCTCTCGCATCAATACATTTAAATTTCTGGAATAACGATTTCAATTTCCCGGCCCACCTGGGCAGATTTTACGATGCCATCGATGATGGCCTGGTTGTAAAGAATCTGAGAAGTAGGAACAGGGGCAGGGGTGCCGTCCTTCACAGCATCCAGGAAGGAGCGCACTTTCAATTCAAACCGATCGCCGTCAAAGGGGATAATGGGAATTTCCGTCTGGGTCTGGAGCCCGGCTACGTCGGTATACAGGGTCATGGGGCCGCCCACGGTGCCGTTCCAGCAATTGGTGGAGGGAATACGCAGGGCGCCCTTCTTGCCCAGGATCACGGTATCGCCGGGAGTATCCAGGTGCATCGCCCAGGAAATGCGGAAATCCAATACAATGCCGCCTTCCAAGCGGATAAAGGCCGCTGCAAAATCTTCCACATTAAAGCGGGCAGCATTTTCTTCGGCGGTATGATCCACATCAGGGGTGGCATATTTTTTGCTGGTGCCAAAGAAATCGGAAGTATAGCCGGTAACGGTGAGGGGCTTGGGATAGCCGATGGCGTTGAGCACCATATCCAGGCTATAGCAGCCAATATCGCCCATAGCGCCGATGCCGGCGGTGTCCTTTTCGATAAAGGTGCGATTGGGAATACCCCGGCGACGACCGCCGCCAGTCTGGATATAATAGATTTCGCCCAGCGCACCGGATTCCACGATCTTTTTGATCTGCTGCATATTGGGGTCCATGCGGGGCTGGAAGCCGATGGTGAGCAGTTTGCCCGTTTCTTTTTCCACCTTCATCACTTCTGCCGCTTCTTCCACGGTCACCGTGAAGGGCTTTTCCAACAGCACATTCACGCCGGCACGCAGCGCATCCATGGTGCACTCGGCATGGGTGGCATTATAGGTGCAGATGCTCACAGCATCCAGCTTTTCATTTTTGAGCATCTCCTTATGATCGGTGTAAAAATGGATATTGGTATCATCCACTTCCATAAAATCGCAGAAGGCCTTGCACTTGCCGGGCACCAGATCAGCCATGGCCACGATTTCCACATCGGGGAATTTTTTGTACTGCCGCATATGGGACCGGGCAATTCCGCCGGTACCGATAAAGCCCACCCGCAGCTTTTTGCTGCTGTCGATCTTCTTTTCTTCCATCGCCTGGGTCGTTTGGCTCAAAACAGCATCTCCACTGGCCATAAGAAAAATCCCTCCTCAGTATTCTGATAAAGGGCCGGCGCATGCCGACCCCTTAGCATTATAGCACGATTTTATTTTGCTGCCAACCCTTAGCCATAAATCCGCTTGGCTTCCTTCAGGCTTTCGATTGGATCCATCAGAGGCCGGTATTCCAGGCCGCAGGCGCCGGTATAGCCAGCCTTATCCACGGCGGCAAAGATCACCTTATAATCATTTTCGCCATACTGCAATTCATTGCGGCCAGGATGACCGGCGGAATGGAGATGAGCAATGCAATCCAGGTTATTGGTAATATTGGGGATAATATTGCCTTCCATAATCTGCTGATGATAGATATCATACACGATTTTGACCAGGGGATGATCCACTTCATGCACGATTTCAAAGCCCTCGATGGAGGACCACAGATAATGATTAGGATGGTTCACCAGGGTATTGAGGGGCTCCAGCATGATGGTGACGCCGCTGTCTTCCAGAATAGGCTTGGCCATTTTTAAGGTATCCACAATATTCTGATGCTGCTCTGCCCGGGGCGCGCCGGTATCATTGCCCAGCTGAGTGATCAGCCGCTTGGCCCCCACCTTGTTGGCGGCGGCACAGCTTTCCTTCAGCCCATTCAGCCAGTCCTGGCGCTTGGCGGTATCAGTGAGGCAGAATTCGGTGGTGCACATGCTCATAAATTCCACGCCCGTTTCTTCGCAGGCATGACGCACGGCGTCCAGGTCCAGAGCCTTCCAGTTGTAGGTTTCCAAAGCGTCAAAGCCCAGCTCCTTGATCTTGTGAACGGCAGTTACAAAATCCACATCCTTAAAAAAGCAGGGAACAGGTACACAAAGGCGCATAAACCTTTCCTCCTCTTACTTGAAATAGATCACCTGGCCGCTCTCCATGGATTCATTGGCGGCAAAGCCCAGCTCCAGGGATTTGAGGGCGTCTTCATAGGGAGAACGGATCCGGGAAGCGTCTCCGGTCTTCACGGCATGCACAAAGGCCGCATCCAGGTAATAGGTATGGTCGTCCTTTTCGCGGGGGATATCCCGGGTCTCCTTGGCGGTGCGGATAATCAGGTTATTGCGGAGGCGATAATCCAGCACCATATCGGGCAGGGTGATCACCAGGCCGCAGTTGGGACGGACAGAACGGGAATAGCAGCCGCTGACCAGAGTAGCGGTCACGTTATTGGCAAAGCGGATCACGGCGGTGGAATGATCGTCGGTATCGTATTCGGGAGATACACCATTTTCACCGGCCTTCACCATGCCCTTGGAAGCAGTGGCATACACGGAGAGGGGCTCGCCGTACAGCCAGCGCAGGCCATCCAGCAGATGGATATTCTGCTCCACCAACTGGCCGCCGCAGGTGGATTTCTTCTGCCACCACCACACGCCGGGAATGCCGCCCACCCAGGCGCCGTATACCAGGCCGCCTTTGGGAGCCTTATCCACTTCTTCCTTCACCATTTCCATCAATTTGATGTAACGATCCTGGAATCCAACGCAGGTGATCAGGCCCTTTTCCTTCACCCGGCGGGCAATTTCCCGGGCCTGGTCAAGATCCATGGCCATGGGCTTTTCCACCAGGAAGGGCAGATCCTTATCGATGGCCGCTTCTTCCATATAATCATGGGCAGTGGGCTCTACGGCGATCACCACCGCATCCAGAGTTTCCTTGCTCTCATTGGCGTAGAGTTCTTTATGGTCCTTATAAATGCGGGTGCAGCCAAAGCGCTGGGCCGCAGCCAGGCGCCGCTCTTCCCGGGGATCGGCTACCGCCACCACTTCCACATCTTCCATCTTCTCAAAAGAATTCATATGGGCATTCATACGCCCGCCACAGCCGATCAGACCCAAGCGAATCTTTTCCATTGTTTTTCTCCTTTTCATGCCGGAAGGGGATTCCCTTCCTGTTTTCTTTCTGATATAATTTTATTGTGATTTCCTTTGAAAGTCAATCTAAATCTATTGTAAAACTATAAGGATATTGCTATGTTCGCTGAAATCAGAAAGGATTATCTGAACCCGGATCAGCCCTGCCCGCTTCCCTTTGTGGTGTGTAATATCGGCGAATCGGAAAGCCAAGGGCCCATCTCAAGGCCAAAGGGGTTTCATTTTCATCATGCGCTCTGGGTCACCAAGGGGCAGGGAGTGTTTACCTTCCAGGGGAAAAGCGTGGAGCTGGGGCCGGGCGAGGGTCTCTTTTGTAAAAAGGGGATTCCCCACGGCTACGAGCGCTCCGGCAGCAGCCTTTCCACCCGCTGGATCACTTTTTTAGGAGGAGAAGGGGCCATGGATTATTACCGGGTGCCCGATCTTTTTCTCTTTCGCGCCACCCCTGCGTTGGTTTCCTCCACAGAGGAATTGGATCGTCTCTGCGCCGGCAGCAGCACAGTGCTCTCCCGCTCTGCAGCGGGATATCTTTGGCTCACTGAATGGCTGAAAAATGAATTTGAGCCTTCCTCCACCCCTGCCCATCTGGTGCGCCAGTATCTGGAAAACCATTTTGCCCAGCCCCTCACTTTGGAGGAAATCGGCGCGCAGGTGCATATGAGCCGCTATGCCCTGTGCCGGTATTACCGCGACACCCAAGGCATCACCGTAATGGAGCAATTAAAGCGCATCCGCATCGCCAAAGCCAAGCAATTTCTGCGCTACGCCTCCTGCTCCATTGAAGAAGTGGCGCTGCTATGCGGCTATGACAGTCCCAGCTATTTCGGCAAAATCTTTCGGGAAGAAACAGGGCGTACCCCCCGGGAATACCGGAGCAGCCACGCAGGCAGCGCCCAGAAAAAATAAAAAATACCCACCCTATAGCCGGAATGAAGGGCGAGTATCAATGTTTAGGCTTCTTTTCCTTGATCCACGTATTGCTTCTTGTCTGTAAACCCGCGCCCACTCACTTCGGTAACTCGGTTTACAATCACAAAAGCGATCGGATCAATTTCGTGGATCAGTTTTTCCGTTTTGGCAAGTTCCTTGGAAGAAATCACGGAGAGGAGCAGTTCCGTCTCATGGAGCATATAGCCTGTTCGGCCCTTGAGCAGCGTGCCGCCGCGATCCACCTGAGAAAGAATCGCCTGGCGGATTTCATCCACCTTTTCACTGATCACTTTCAATTCCACCTTGTTTTGCCCCAGCAGCAGCCCCTTATTCAGCGTCATGGTATACACAATCAGCATCAGCACGCCATAGAGCACCTGCTCCCAGGTGGAATAAAAGGCCTGGCACATGAGCACGGCCATATCGCAAGCATAAAGGGTAACCGCTACCGGCACTTTAAACAGCTTATTCACAATCAGGGGCGGAATATCCATGCCTCCGGTGGAAGCCCCCACCCGCATGGTCAAAGCAATGCCGCAGCCAATCAGCAGCCCGCCAAATACCGTGCATAATAAAATATCCTGGGTGAAGCCTTCCGGCGGCACCAGCATCGCCCACACCTCCAGCATCACCGGATACACCACCGTGCTTAATGCCGTAGTAGCGGCAAATTTTTTGCCCAGAATCAAAAATCCCAGCACAAACAGGATAAAATTGATGATGAACACAAACACCGATACCCGTGCGCCCAGCAATTTGTCAAAAAACAGGCCAATGCCCGTGGTGCCGCCCGTAATCAACCCTACCGGGCGCACAAAAGCCACCACGCTCAACGCATACAGGGAATTGCCCAGGATGATCGTGAGAATTTCCAGCACCAACCGAAGCTTTTTCTTCATTTGTTGTTCCTCCTGCGCTGCCAAGCCATAAAAAAACGCCTGCCATTTAGGGCGTGCGAAAAAAGCAGCATGTACTTGCTTATCGATTATATCATTGCATTTGTAAAAAATCAATGAATGGGCATAAAATGGAAATATATTCTTGTGATTCCCCGTTTAATGTGATAACATGATCCCGAAAACCGCTTTTTTAAGGAGGACCTTATGGATGAAGCGTTTTTTCCTGACGTTGTTCTTTTTAATAATCATTACGGTTTCCCGGGCTTGCGCCGAGCTTCGCATCAACGAAATCATGACGGATAACGGCGAATTTACCGCTGGAGAACATTACGACTGGATCGAAATCTACAATGGCGGATCCAAAGAAATGAATTTAAGCGGCTACGGCCTGAGCGATAAACCCCAAAAACCACTGCTGTGGCAGTTTCCGGAGGGCGCCACCCTGGCTCCCGGCGGCTATGCCATTATTTACTGCACCGGCGAGGAAGGAATGGCCCAATATCCAAATTCCAACCGCTACTACGCTTCTTTTAAGCTTTCCAGCGATGGAGAAACCCTTGTACTGGCCAATGCAGAAGGGGGGATATTGGATTCGCTGAAATATCCTGCCCAATACGGCAACACGTCCTATGGCCTCTCTGCCGCCACCGGGGCATGGGGCTTTTTTGATACCGCTACCCCCCGGAAGCAGAACGAGGATACGGTCTATGCATCCAGAGCACCCTGCCCTGGCATGGAGCAGGCAGCCGGATTCTATACTTTGAATGATGGGGAAGCCCTGGAAATCACCCTCACCGGGGACGGTCCCATCCGCTATACCCTGGATGGTAGCACCCCCAATCGCCAATCCCCCCTGTACACCGGCCCCATCTCCATCCAAAAAACCACCGTCATTCGGGCCCGGGTATGCCGGGAAGATGAACTGATGTCCACCCCCGTGGCTTCCACCTTCATTATCAACGATCCCAGCCCCGTGGCGGTGGTATCGCTAAGCACGGATGAAAAATACCTGTATGATAATGAAATCGGCCTCTTTGTAAAGGGGAATGGCAATGTGGCCAATTATTTGACGGATATGGAGCATCCCATACATTTTGAATATTTTGATATAGATGGGCAGCGTCAGCTGGCCCAAAATGCTTCCTTTCGCATTGTTGGCACCTCCACCCGGGGCTACAAGCAAAAATCCCTGGGTATCTTTGCCCGGGAAGAATATGGCGATGCCGACGCCTTCTACTATAACCCCTTTAAGAACAGGGATTACGAATCCTATCACGCCTTTGTGGTGCGCTCCACAGGCTCTGATTTCAAGGCCACCCGCCTGCGGGACGCCGTGCTCACCGGCATGGCTGAGGGGCTGGGGCTGATGTATCAGGATGCTACGCCTCTGGTGGTGTATATCAACGGGGAATATGCAGGGCATTACAATTTGCGGGAAAAAATCAATAAATACTCCGTGGCACAATGGGAAGGGATCACGGATCAGGAACTGATCGACCAAATTGATATCGTAGAGGGCGCTGCCAGGGACACCCAAATCATGAACGGCAGCAACGAAGATTGGCTGGCGCTGCGGGCCTTTGTGAAAGAAAATGATCTGAATCAGCCGGAAAATCTGCAGTATGTAACGAATCAATTGGATGTGGATAATTTCTTCACATGGGCCGCCATGGAAATGCTTCTTGGCAACACAGATTTGGAAAACGTGCGGATGTACCGGGTGCCCGGCGGAAAGTGGAAATATATCCTGTATGATGTGGAAAGCAGCACACTCAATAATCCCACCGGCATGTATATGCTATTGGCTTCCCATAAGCTTCAAAGCGGCCTGCCCCTTTCATCCCAATACAGCCTCATGAGCAACCTGCTGAAGGTGCCCGATATGCGCATTCGCTTTCTTGAAATTGTGGCGCAGGTGATTGAAAACAGCTTTCTCTACGAATTGGTAGCCGATCCCCTTTTTGATTACTGGGAGCCCATTGTGGAACAGCTGCTTCCCCGGCATCTGGATCGCTATGACATGCACAATTCCCTCCCCCTTGCCCAATGGCGCACCAATGTGAAGGCTGCCCGGTATGGCGTTCGTGTGGGCCCTAAAAATCTTCTGGATGATATTTGCGATGTGCTGAATGTAACGAAAAAGGAACGGGAGCAATACTTTGGCCATGTGGTCGCACTGATGGAAATCCATAACGCCCCTGATAAACAATAAGCAAGCCGCCTCCCATTGCATGATTGAGAGGCGGCCTTTTTGTAGTTCTGTTTATTTTGGGATATACTGCAAAAACACATAGCTTCGCGGCTTGGGCAGATGAAGGGCGATCCTGTCACCTTGCTGCGCGATACCAATTGCTTCAGCATTGGAGGAGAGGATTTCAAAAGAAAGCGATGAGCCTTGAAGGGAGGGTACACAGTATTCGTAATCTTCCGCTTTGGTATTCTCCCGAAATAACAGCAAATATCCCTGCCCCACCCCTTCCATTTGGAAGCCTGTGAAACTTTGTCCGCTTGGCATATCCCCAATGGGACGCACCAGGCTTTGAATAATCGCCTGCTGATGAGGACGATAAGCTGCAATGATTTTTTGCAGCGCCAGGGCATCCTCTTCCTTTAAATGGCTCATTTCCATCCAGATCAGCGGCGATGAAGGAATGGTGAGGGCGAAGAGATAATCCATAGAATAGCAGGCAGGGGCAAAGGGATCGTCTTTGGGATACTTATCATGGTTTCTTCCCCGGTTCAGGCATTCCATCTGCAGCCGCACAGAGGGCACCCAGCGGCTGAGCTGCCACAAATTTTTCAGGGTGTTGTGAGGATAATAGCTGCCAAAATCCGAATATCGGTTTTCCACAAAGAGATTGCCATATTCTCTGAAATAAATCTGCCCCAGACGGATCTGCGCCGTAATATCCTGATTCATGCAGATCTGCCCGCCGCTTTCCCGGGCCAATCCCTCCAGCAGCTTCACATACCGCTGCTCCCCCATTTTACTCACGATCCTTACCCCATCCAGCTTAAAGCGGCGAATACCCGTTTCCCGCCAAAGGCTGATGAGGGTAGAAAGATCTTTTTCCCAATTTTCAAAGTGATTGGAGGAATCCGGCGAAAACCAAAGCGCCATTTCAATTCCCTTTTCCTTGGCCAATTTCACCAAAGGGAGAAGGCCTTGGGGGAATTTTCCCTTATTCACCTGCCAAAAATGAGGATCCTGGGCATAATAGCCGCTCCACACGCCGTTTTTCTTTAAGGCAGAATTGATGGTATGCCCTTTTTGCCATCCATCATCAATCTGCACCACCTGCACCCCCAGGCGCTCTGCCATGGCGATTTCCTTCAGCATAAAATCATGGCACACCGCCTTATCCTGGTTCCGGTCTCCCCAGGTGTTGGAATAGATGCGCACCTGATCCTTGGCCTGCCAATCCGCCCGATAAAGCCGCAGCCAATCATCCCGAAGGCTATCGATATGGCCCACGCCCAGGGTGGCGCCGTACACCGGCGTTTCTTCCCCGGAAAGCTGCTGGCCCATCAGTCCCGTGCCCCGCAGCTGCAGGGAACGATTATTTTTGACGATCAAATCCGATTCTTTCCTCCCCAGCATGCTCAATACGCTGGGCGCTTCTTTCACCGCCATCAGCCCGCTTCCATCCAGCGCATCCTCTACCAGAAAAATGCTTCCATTCCCTTCTTCGCTGCCCCAACCAAAGGTATAGAGGGGCTGCTCCGCTTCTTTTACCAGGGTATCGCGCTGATCTGATTTATCCAGCAGCATCACTTCCTGCAGGCGATAATGGCTCCGGGGCAGGGGGACGGCGTCAATGGCATCGGCCACGGCCAGTTTCTTTTTCATTTCTTCTGAATATAGGGTTTCTGCGCCGCTGTAATCCAGCCCATTTTCCATTTCTTCGCCCCATACGCCAGCGCATTTTATCCAGGCCCGCATGGAAATAAAGGGGAATCCGGGAAAGAGAATCATTCTGCGCCTGAAATAATACCCCTGCTCATTTTCCCAAACAGCATCCACCGCCAGATGATTGCCGGAAAGGCCCTGGCGGTTTTCCACGCTGCTTTTCAAGCGGAGGATGGCCCCCGGAATAGGCGCAGGCAGCATGGCGCATTCTTCCTCAGGCCGCCACCACATTTTCCCCGTTTCCAGATCCTTTATATACAGGGGCGTCATACCAAGATCATTGATGCGCATCCCGCGCTCAATGCGGCTGTTTCCCAGGCATAGTATTCCGTTAGAATAGTTCCAATAGCAATCCTGATACTGCTTCATATCCCTTTTCTCCTTGTTTTGCTGTTTTCAGTATAGCACAGGGAAAAGAAAATGAAAAGATAAAAGAGCGCACTTGCAATGAACCGTTCCTTGGCGTATAATAGAAAGGCTGCAACAGGATGCAGAAAATGAAGCACAAAGGGGTATTAAAGCAATGAAATTAGGCGTCGTAGGCCTGCCCAACGTGGGCAAGAGCACGCTGTTTAACGCTATCACGGGCGCTGGCGCTCAGGCGGCCAATTATCCTTTCTGCACCATCGAGCCCAACGCGGGGATCGTGGCGGTTCCGGATGCCCGGCTGGGTATTCTGGAAAATATGTATCATCCCAAGAAGGTGACCCCCGCCACGGTGGAATTTGTGGATATCGCCGGGCTAGTGAAGGGTGCCAGTAAAGGCGAAGGCCTAGGCAATAAATTCCTTTCCCATATCCGGGAATGCGACGCCATTGTGCATGTGGTACGCTGCTTTGAGGATGAAAATATCATCCATGTGGATGGCAGCGTCAGCCCTGCACGGGATATTGAAACCATCAATCTGGAATTGATCTTCGCCGATATGGAAACGGTGGCCAAGCGGGAGGATAAAGCCCGCAAGCTTATCAAAACCGGCGATAAGAAATATGGCGAAGAGGCCGAGTTGGCGCTGCGGGTGTTAAAGCATCTGGAAGCAGGCAAGCCCGCCCGCACCTGCGCCCTTTCCGATGACGAAAAGGAAATTGTGAATGGCTGGTTCCTGCTCACCACCAAGCCCGTGATCTATGCCGCCAATATTGCGGAGGATTTGGTAGCCGAAGATGAGGACAGCATCGAATTCGTGCAGCAGGTGAAGGAAATCGCCAAGGAAGAACGGGCAGAAGTGCTGGTGATCTCCGCTCAGATTGAAGAAGAAATCGCCCAGATGGAGCCCGCCGAAAAGGAAGAATTCCTGCAGGAAATGGGCATTGGCCAGAGCGGATTGGACCGGCTGATCCAGAAATGCTATCATCTGCTGGGCCTTATTTCCTTCCTCACCGCCGGTGAGGATGAATGCCGCGCCTGGACCATCACCCGGGGTACCAAAGCGCCCCAGGCTGCCGGCAAAATCCACACCGATTTTGAGCGCGGCTTTATCCGCGCTGAGATCGTGGCCTTTGATACCCTGCATGAGCTTGGCAGCATGAACGCCTGCCGGGAAAAGGGCCTGATCCGCTCCGAAGGCAAGGAATACGTGATGCAGGACGGGGACGTGACCCTGTTCCGCTTCAACGTGTAAGAGACAAGAAGGAATAAATATGCGAGAGGGTGCTTTTGAGTCAAAAGCACCCTCTCGCGCTCTCCCGAAAACCAATCGGGAAATCTACTGACCGCCTCGCAATCAACAATGTTTCCCAGTTTATATAATCTGGGAGCGAATGCCGATAGAACGAAAACGCCTATATACCCCAGCAGGTTTTCTTTGGGAGAGCGCGAGAGGGCCTTTCTTTTTTCGAAAAGAAAGGCCCTCTCGCATTACTTATACAACAAATCAGTCCTTAGGTTCCACAGAGCGGATGAACTTCAGCGCCGCTTCCAGGGCGGTGAGGTTATCTTCCATGCCCTCAAATTCGTAGGATACCACGCCTTCAAACTTGGCATCGTGAAGAATCTGCAGGCACCTGCGGATGGGCACCACGCCATGGCCCGCAATGGTGCCCCGGCGCCAGTTGCCGTTGAGGGTGTTGGCCCAGCCCATACCGGGATCATCGGCATCAAAGGGCTTGATAAGGAAATCCTTCACATGGGCATGGAAAGCATAGGGCGCGGCGATGGTCACAGCGCGCAGGGGATTATCATCGGCGCAAAGGAAATTGCCCATATCCACCAACCAGCCATAGTTGGGGTGATTCACGGCGAGAATCAATTCTTCCACGCGTTCGGCGGCCTGAATGATATGGCCGTGGTTTTCCGTGCAGGTCTTGATGCCCTTGGTGGCGGCATATTCAGTCACTTCCCGCACCTTGGGGGCCACGATCTTCACGGCTTCCCGCCAGGTCATGCCTTCGGGCATTTTGAAGAATACGTCGTGACGCATCACCTTGGCGCCCAGGGCCTCGGCGATATCCACTTCGCCCTTCATGCGCTCCACTTCGTTTTCCTTGTTCAGGAAATCGGCGGCGATGGTGTAGGCAGCAATGGGCAGATCCAGCTTGGCGCAATGCTCCCGGATGGCCGCGGCCAGAGCCTTTACGCTATCGGCCTTCTGCACTTCCAGGGAAAGCTCAATGAACTCAATGGCGTCATAGCCCAGTTCCTTGGCCTTGTCGCAGACGTCAAAGTAATTAGCGCCAGTTTGCTTCATGTACTTGGAAAAGCTGTAAGAGGATACACCCAGTTTCATGATTTTTTTCTCCTTTACAATTGAAATTTTATTACAAAAGCCTTTTCCAATCGCCGGGCGATCCTCTTTTTTCCTTATTTCAGGAACAGCTCGATCACCGGTACGATCATATCGGGCTTTACCGGGGGCAAGTTCAACACCAGCAGATCATCCGCCTTGGCAGCTCCCTCGGAGAAGTGCTTCACCTTGCCTTCATCCATGAGAATTTCGCTGCCATCGTGGAGGAACTGGGCATATTCCACCTTGCCTGCCAGGCCCTTGATCTGCAGATGCTTGAAGGGATAGGCAAAAAGATGGATATAGAGCCGCTTGCCATCCTGGCTCTGGGTATAGCGGCAATCAGGGGGCAGGGTTTCCAGTAATTCCGGCTCCGCCATGGTGCAGTTGTAAATAGAGCGGCTGTTGAAATGCATCCAGCGTTCGTAAACTGCCAGGGCATTCTTGGCCCGATCATCAAATTCACCGCGAGCAGTGGGGCCCACATTCATCAGCAGATTGCCGCCCAGAGATACGGTATTCACCAGCATGCGGATCAGCATTTCCGGGGATTTCCAGGTGCTTTCGTCCCGATGATAGCCCCAAGAGCCGGAGAAGGTCTGGCAGGCTTCCCAGGTGACCAATTCGCCGGTTTCCTTATGCTTCACCCATTCCGTCATCTGATACTGTTCCGGGGTCCACAGATCCTGCTCAATCTCAGTGCGGTTGTCGATAATAATATCAGGCTGCAGGGCGCGGGCGGTAGCGATCAGCTTTTCGGCCTCCCAATCCTCCTTACCCTTGCCTCTCATCCATTCCTTGCCGGGTTCAACTTGATGATGGGGATAGGAAAAGTCAAACCAGAGAATATCGATCTTGCCATAGTTAGTAAGCAGTTCCGTCACCTGATCCCGCATGTACTGGGCATAGATTTTCATATCCCGGTCCTGATTCTGCTCAAAGGCATCGGGATCATTGCGCCGGGGGTGAATCATATCGATGGTGAAATGGGGATGATGCCAGTCGATGAGGGAATAATAGAAGCCCACCTTCAGGCCCTCGGCCCGGAAAGCCTCCACATATTCCTTCACCAGATCCCTGCCGATGGGGGTGTTGGTAGCCTTATAATCGGTGAACTTGGAATCAAAGAGGCAAAAGCCCTCATGGTGCTTGGTGGTGAGCACGGCATATTTCATGCCCGCGGCCTTGGCAGCCTTGGCCCAGGCCCGGGCGTCATAAAGATCGGGCTCAAAATGCTCAAAATACTTTTGGTATTTTTCCTCCGTAATGCATTCCCGGTTTTTGATCCATTCATGCCTTGCCGGAAGGGCATACAGCCCCCAATGGATGAACATACCAAAACGGGATGCGGTGAACCATTTGGTATCGCCGGGGGTTTTTCTTGTCACATAGCTGCTCATATGCACATTTCCTCCTTTTTTGTTGCGGTTTTCCGTTAAAAAGAGTATACTATTTCTTGTTTCGAAATACTATGCACTTTCCAGCGAAAACATGGAGAAAACGTCATGAATATTCAGAAATGCCGCAGCGCGCCCGCTGTCTGGAGCGCCCTGCATGTGGAGATCGTAGACAGCGGCTGGGCGCAGCTTGGCCGGGAATGGAACAATTCCTATCATTGCCCGCCCTTTTCCCGGCTCTATTATATCCTGGATGGGGAAGGCATAGCCAGGAGCGGCCAGCAGGAAATGGCCCTTCTGCCTGGGCAGATGTATTTATTGCCTGCCGGCATGCCCTTGCATCATGAATGTTCCCAGCAGATGACCCAGCTCTTTTTTCACATTTCAGCCCGCACTGTAGACGGCTACGATCTTTTTTCTTATTGCAGGCAATTGCTGCAATTGCCTGCGCAGGAAAACATGGCCAAAGAATATCTGTCAGGAGATTATCTTTCCCTTTCTCTGGTGAAAGCCCGGGTGGAAGCGGATATCTGCCGCTTTGTGCATCTGGCAAATCTGGAAGAGCATCTGCTGCGCCCCCGGTCGGCCTTTCTGGAAAAGGTATTTTCCGCGGTGCAAAGGGAGCTGCGCTCTTCACTCACCATTTCGGACATAGCCAAAGCACTGGCCCTTTCCGAAAGCACCCTCACCAAGCGCTTCCGCAAGGAATACGGCATGCCCCTGGGGCGGTATATGGATGAAATGCTGTATCAGCAAATTTGCCATCTGCTGGCGTCCACCGATCTTTCCATCGGCCAGATCGCGGATGACCTGGGCTTTTGCGATCAATTCTACCTCACCCGTTTTTTCACCGCCCGCCAGGGCATATCTCCCCGGCAATATCGCCAGGCGCTGCCCAAACACCCATAAAAGGATGGCGCAGGAAATATGGACTTTCCTGCGCCTTTTTTGCTCGATTTACAGCAGGCTGGCCGCAGCCTTGTCCACCAGGATGGTCACATGGGGATGATTGCGCAGGATGGAGGCCTGCACCTTGGGGGTCACTTCCCCATACACCGTATCCCGGATGGCCTGAGCCTTATCTTCGCCCATGGCGATGAGCACGATTTCCTTGGCCGCCATAATGCCGCCGATGCCAAGGCTGATGGCCTGGCGGGGCACATCCTTTTCGCTTTCAAAGAAGCGGCGGTTGGCCTGGATGGTGCTTTCGGTGAGGTTCACGATCTGGGTGCCGAACACAAAATGATCGGAGGGCTCGTTAAAGCCGATGTGGCCGTTGCGGCCGATGCCCAGCAGCTGCATATCAATACCGCCGGCAGCCTGGATGGCCGCGTCATAGCGGGCGCATTCCGCCTGGAGATCTTCGGCATTGCCATTGGGTACATGGGTTTCTTTCATATTGATATGATCAAAAAGCTGAGCATTCATAAAGGCGTGATAGCTGCATTCATGCTCTACCGGCAGATTGCAGTATTCATCCAGATTATAGCTGACGCACTTGGAAAAATCCAGAATACCGGCCTTATGCCACTGAATCAGCTGCTGATAGCAATCAATAGGAGAAGAACCGGTGGCCAGGCCCAGCACGCTGTCTGGCTTACGAAGGAGCTGCGCGGCAAAAAGAGTGGCGGCAGCCTGGCCCACCTGCTTGGCATTTTCAAAAACATGTACCTGCATTTTAAAGTGCCTCCCATGCATTTGTTTTATGATATTTCAACCTTGATTATTATAGCATAATCTTTTACAGCCTTGCAAGCATTTTTGCTCGTTTTTGCAAGTTTTTCAAGAGCGCATTGTGTATTATTCCCTTCCGTGGTATACTTATAAAATCTGAAAGGGGGGTTTTCCACGAAATACGCTGCTGCTTCTCCCTGTGATATACTGATGTACCCCACCGATCCCATCTATGCAGAATCCATCCGCAAATTTCAAGGCTGCCCCACCCTGGCCATCACCCGGGGCGGCCGGATCTATATGGGCTGGTATGCCGGAGGCACCCGGGAGCCCCATATGGAAAATTATAATCTGCTGATATACAGCGATGACCTGGGAAAAAACTGGTCCCGCCCTCTGCTGATCATTCCCAGCTCCAAAGAAAAATGCGTGCATGCCCTGGATATCCAATTATGGACCGCACCGGACGGGCGCTTATTTGTGTTCTGGGTGCAAAACAATACCCATCCTGCTGCGCCAGGCGAACCGGGGTATCAAGTAGACGGCTATATTTTTGATGATCGCGTTCACGCTGAATGGGTGATGATCTGCGATGATCCGGACGCCAGAGAGCCCGTTTTTTCCGTGCCCCGGTATCTGGATCAGGGCTTCCTGCGCTGCAAGCCCACGGTGCTGAAAAACGGCGCCTGGATCAATTTCAATTATGACCAATCTTCCCCCTGCTACGGCTACAGCATATCCCGGGATCAGGGCAGCACCTACACCCGCCATTACGGTGCCCAAAAGATCCAGACGCCCTTTGATGAAACCATGGCCTATGAAAAGATGGACGGTAGCATCCGCATGCTGGCCCGCACCTCCACCGGCGAATTAGCGGAAAGCACTTCCCTGGATGGCGGCCTCACCTGGAGCAAGGCCCACCCATCCGGCATCGATAATCCCTGCACCCGCTTCTTTATCGCTCGCACCCCCAGCGGCAGAATCCTGCTGATCAACAACGATCACCGGGAAAAACGCTGCAATATGTCCCTGTATCTTTCCGAAGATGACGGAGCAACCTGGAAATACAAGCGCTGTATCGATACCCGGGACGCCCTTTCCTACCCGGACGCCGATTTTTATAACGGCAAGATCTATCTCACCTATGACCGGGAACGAACGGGCGCCAAAGAAATCCTCTTCCTGGAATTTACAGAAGAAGACGTAATGGATTCTTCCCGTCCCCTTTCGATCCGCATCATCAGCAAGCCCTGAACGCAAGGAGAAAAAAATGACTGAACAAGCTTACAAAAGAACCAAATACGCCTGCTTTTACACCTATGTGGCCATGGCATCCATCTTTGTTTTGCCGCCCCTTTTGTTTGTCACCTTCCGGGAAATGTACGGCATTTCCTATACCCTGCTCGGCACCCTGGTGCTCATCAATTTCTGCACCCAATTGACCGTCGATCTCCTATTCACCTTTTTCACCAGCCGCTTCAATATCCATAAAACCATCAAAATCATGCCCCTGCTTACCAGCCTGGGGTTTATCGTTTATGCGCTGTTTCCTGTGCTGTTTCCGAAAATTGCCTATTTGGGTCTGGCCGTGGGCACGATAATTTTTTCCGTGGCGGCAGGCCTGTGTGAAGTGCTTTTAAGCCCCTTGGTGGCGGCCCTTCCCTCCAAGACCCCGGAAAAGGATATGAGCCTGCTCCACTCCCTCTATGCCTGGGGCATTCTCATCGTGATCGTGCTCAGCACCGTTTTCCTCCATTTCATCGGCCGGGAAAAGTGGATGTATCTCACCCTGTTCTGGGCGCTGCTCCCCTTGGTTTCCTGCTTCCTTTTCTGCACCTCTCCCCTGCCGCCCATGGATCTTTCCCAGCAGGATTCCAAAGCCGGGGCCGGCAAGAAGCATTTGGGCATTCTTTTGTGCGTAGGCTGCATTTTTCTGGGCAGCGCGGCCGAAAATTCCATGACCAATTGGATCTCCGTCTATGTGGAAAGCGCTTTGGGCGTTCCCAAAATGCTGGGGGATATCCTGGGCATGGCCATGTTTGCCCTCTTGCTTGGCATCGTCCGGGTGATGCACGCCAAATATGGCTGGGATATTTTTTCCGTTTTGTTTTACAGCATGATCGGCGCTGCCATCTGCTATCTCACCGTTTCTTTCTCCCCCTCCCCCATCCTCTCCATGATCGCCTGCATCCTCACCGGCCTTTTTACCTCCATGCTCTGGCCGGGCACGCTGATCCTGATGGAAGAAAAATTTCCCCATTCCGGGGTAGCTGCCTATGCCCTCATGGCCGCCGGGGGCGATTTCGGGGCGTCCGTAGCCCCGCAGCTATTGGGCGTGGTGGTGGACAAGGTATCTGTCAGCTCTTGGGGCGTCCAGCTGGCGGCTTCCTTTGCCCTTTCTCCTGAGCAGATCGGCATGAAATCCGGCATGCTCATGGCCGCCCTGTTCCCGGTGCTGGGCGTTCTTCTGCTAATCTATATGAAAAAATACTTTAAGAAAAATGGTTCTTTAGAAAGGAGCAATGCCTGATGACCGCTTCCCTTTTTCACCATCCCCAATACCAAGCGCTGCTTTCCTTCATTCGGCAAGCCAAAGGCCCCTTGCTTTTGCACATTTCCGATACCCACACCGATTCCTATTCCTTTGCGCGGGACTTGATCTCCGCCGTGCAGCCTGCTCTGATTCTTCACACCGGGGATATGGCGGATGAATGGAAAGCCGGGCGGCTTCCCGAGCACGTGGAAGATTACAAAATGCGCGTGCTTAAAATACTGGATATTCTCAAGGACGCCGGGGTAGAAACCTGGATCGTGCCCGGCAACAACGATCTGCCGGATTATCTCTCCCTGCACTGCGATTTCCCCATTCTTGAACCCGGCACATTCAAAACCTGGCACGGCATTTCCATGCGCCTTTCCCATCAAGCCATTTCAGATGAAAAAGAAGCCGTCTTCGCCATCTACGGCCATGTTTTCAGCGCTGATCCCAATCATCCCAGCGAAAATCCTAAAAACGGCGTGGTTTATCTCAACGGCGTATTTGAATGGACGGTAATCGACAGCGCCGACGGCAGCTATTTCCAAATTTCGCTGAAAGAAAGGAAGCCCAAATGAGATTATTTATTGCCCGCCACGGGCAGGTTCTTCCGGCCGGCCAGGAAAACAGCGCCTTTGCTACTTCCCCGGATGATCCATTGCTTACGGATCTTGGCCTTCAGCAGGCAGAATTGCTGGGCGAAGAAATGCGACGCTTGCAATTTACCGGGCGCATCATTTCCTCCCCCTTTTCCCGCACAGTGATGACCGCCGCGCAAGTTGCCAAGGTCTGCGGTCTATCCATTTCCCTGGATCCTCGATTTCGGGAGATCGTGCAGCAGGAAGAGGGCCTGGAGGGCTTTGAAGGAAAAACACTTTCACAGCTGAAAGCCATGTTTCCGGAAATACGTCAGTCTTCCCTGCCCTATCCCTGGTGGACGGTGCCTAAAAACACCATGGAAGAAGTGATCGCCCGGGTACGGCCTCTGATAGAAGAATGCATTGAAAAAAATGAAGATTGCCTGCTGGTGGGCCACGGTGCCAGCACCCATGCCGCCGCCACGATTTTATTGGGCGGCAAAAACGCCCGGGAAATGGGCGATATTTGCCGGGGGGATAACCTGAATTGTTCCCTCACCGAATTTTCCATTGAAAACGGCGTAATTCTGCCTGTGCGCATTTATGATACGACGCATTTACTCTCCCATATGCTTACATCCAACCAGCGCCCAGTGGAGGAAAGGAATGGTAAAATATGCATCGTTATATAGGCACCCACATGCACCTGCACACCACCTTTGAAGCCTTTTCCACCATGCGCTCCCAGGCGTTTATGGCAAAAAAACTGGGGATTGAAGCCCTGTTCATCACCGATCATGATACCCGCATGGGTTATCTGCAAAAAAGGGTGAATGAATTCGCCTATGAAAGCGAAGATGCCGTGCAAATGCGAAACGGCATCGAAGTGACCTGGAGCACCATGGAAGGCGAGCCCATCGCTCCCATCAAAACGGAGGACGGCTGGGTTCTTGCGCTTAGGCCGGGCCAAAGCGCCCGCTTTTTTGCAAAGGCCAAGCAACACCAGGCCTCTTTGCTGGCCGATCTTACGCTGTATCTGGATCTGGATTTACCCGAAGAATGGGCAGGCGGGCTGTGCGTTGATCTGGAGCTTTCCCTGAGCCCGGATAACAAAGAGCAGCAGCATCTGTGCTATGTAATGGGCGATTGCCCGCAGCAGGAGAGCTGGGAATTTTGCATTCCGCTTGCCAAAGCAAAGGGCAAGTGCCGCCTGGAGCTCCCCATCTCCCAGGATATCCTGCGATTTGATCCGTTTGGTCAGGATCATTGCTTTATCGCGCTGCTCCTTCATACCTTCGGCCCGCTGAAGGGGCTGTATCTGGGGCACCGGATGGACAGAAAATATGCCGCCGAGGCCGTGCGGCAAAAGCAGCAGGAATTGGCCGATGAAGTCAGCAAAAAATGCGGCGTGGCCTTGCACGTGGCCACAGAAATTTCCGGGGCGGGGCAGCATAAGGTGAGCTTTTCCCAATCTGTGCCCCTGCTGGATTATCCTGCCCATGATTATCAGATCACCTGGGAAATGGCCGCAGCGCACGTAAAAAAGCATGGCGGCGTCACCTCCTATAATCACATGTTCACCCCCTATCAGAAAAGGGAATGGCGCGGAGAAGAAAGAGAACAATTGATTCAGGGGCTGATTCAAAGCCTGCTGGATACCCATGCAGAGGGCGCGGATCTGATCGAAGTGGGCTTCCCGGAGGGGCGCGGCGGCTTCCGCGTGGAGGAATACATTCGGGTGTGGGATGCATTGGCCATGCAGGGCCTTTTGCTTTCCGGCTACGGAGATAACGATTGCCACAATTCCAAAATGGTATGGCTGGAAGGCAATAATTTCGCCACCTTCTGGTATGCCGAAAATGCCAACAGGGAAGCACTGGAGCAGGCCCTGCTCACCGGCAATGCCTATACCATGGATCCCGCCCGGCTCCAGGGCCTTCAATTTGGTTTTTCCCTGGAAGATACGCCCATGGGCGGCATCCTGATTGGGAATGCGGAGGCCACCGCTGCTCTCCACTTGCAGCAGCTTCCCGAAGCTGCTGAAATTCGCCTGATGGCAGGGGGCGCGTGCCAGGAAAAGAAAATTCTTGCTCCGGGGGATCATGCTCTCGCCTTCCAGGTGATTAAAAACGCTCCTATCTGTCCTGTGCGGGTGGAGATATGGGGGATGGACGGGCGGCTTCTGCTCCTTTCTAATCCTGTCTACTGGGTGGATGAGGATATTCCCGGATATGAAACCCGGCTCAGAAAAAAGCTGTAATAAAAAAAGGGGAGGTGCTTTTGAAGCATCTCCCCCATTTTTTATTCTTTAGGCTTTCTGGGCCAGCAAGGAAACCAGCTCATTGCTCCGGGAAATGAAAGCCTTCAAATCCTCCGCTTCCAGGGGCCGACCGGAGAGCCGGGCCAGGTCAAACATCTGCTTGCAAAGCAGGGTGGCCACATCCCCTTCTTCCATGGCAGCCAGGGCCCGCACAGTGGGGCACAGGCGATTGAGCACCACGGTATACTTGGTGGGGAAGCCGAAATCCTGTCCATACATGGCGCTCATTTCCTTATAGCGGCGCATCTGCTCATCCTCTACCAGCATCATGGGCAGTTCATGATCAGAAAGAGCCTCCAGTTTCACCGTCAGCTCCTGATCATTCAAAGCGTCCCTAAACAGCTTTTCCATCTGGCCCTGATCGATATCCTTGCCCTCTTCGCTTTCTTCCGTCAGGCCGGATACATCGGCGTCCACCCGCACAAACTGCACGCCCTCGTTGCCGCCGCCAAATTCCATGAAGCTCATGAAATTCATATCAATCAAGGTATCCAGCACCACCACGTCCATGCCCCTGTTCACATACAGGGCCACAGCGGACGCCTGGCGATTCTGCTCAGTGGTATAGTACACCTTCTTTTCGGCTTTGCCTTCATTGCGGGCCTTATATTCATCCAGGGTGTAGTATTCTCCGGCAGTGGTTTTAAACAGCAGGCTGCCCTTCACCTGATCATAGAATTTCTGATCCCGCACACAGCCATATTTGACGAAGGGATGAATATCATCCCAATAGGTTTCATACAGCTTGCGCTCGGTGTTGAAAAGGCCGTTCAGCTTATCCGCCACCTTCTTGGTGATATGAGCGGAAAGCTTCTTCACATAGCCGTCATTCTGCAGGAAGGAGCGGGATACATTCAGGGGCAGATCGGGGCAATCGATCACGCCCTTTAAGAGCATCAGGAATTCAGGAATCACTTCCTTGATATTATCCGCCACGAACACCTGGCGGTTAAAGAGCTTGATTTCGCCCTCCTGGCCGCCGAAATCCTTCTTGATCCGGGGGAAATAGAGGATGCCTTTG
Source organism: Clostridiales bacterium (assembly GCA_015056125.1). Lineage (GTDB taxonomy): Bacteria > Bacillota > Clostridia > Christensenellales > Aristaeellaceae > RUG563. Next base: position 31,579 of record SVGW01000004.1, read on the forward strand.
AGATTGAAGGGATAATCCACATTCAGATGCACCCAGAACAGGGGCTCTTCAAAGGTGCGGAAAAGCTTGCGATAGGTATCTTTATATTCTTCCTCGGTGCATTCCTTGGGATTTTTCAGCCACAGGGGATGAATATCATTAACAGGCTTGATCTCCTCCTGCTTTTCTTCTTTTTTTCCGTCCTTGCATTCTTCGCAATCGCAATGGTCATCATGAGCAGGCTTGGACAGATCCTCCAGATAAATGGGCACGCTCATATAGCCGCAGTAGCGGTTGAGCACTTCCATCACCCGTCCCGCATCCAGGAATTCCTTTTCTTCCTCCAGGATATGCAGCGTGATGGTGGTGCCACGTTCCCGGCGGCCGCCATCCTGCATGGTAAAGGCCATGCCATCTTCGCTCTCCCAAAGCACGGGAGCCGCATTTTCCTGCCAGGACAGGGTATCGATGGTCACCTTATCGGCAGCCATAAAGGCAGAATAAAAGCCCAGGCCGAAATGGCCGATGATGCCGCCCTTATCTTCCCCGGTGTAGTTTTTAAGGAATTCTTCCGCGCTGGAGAAAGCCACTTGGTTGATATACTTTTCCACTTCCTCCGCCGTCATGCCGATGCCGTTATCGGTGAAGCGAAGCTCGCCGTTTTCCTTATCCACCGTAACGGTAACCCGTAAATCCTCTTCCGTTTCGCCCTTCACCATCTTATACTTGGTGACGGCGTCGCAGCCGTTGGACACCATTTCGCGGATAAAAATATCCTTATCGGAATAGAGCCAGCGCTTGATCACCGGCATAATATTTTGCGCATGAATTGAAATATTGCCCTTGGTTTCCATAAAATAAATGCCTCCATTCAGGAAATTTCCAGTGTACAGGCCCATTATATCACGGGCCCACCCAAATTGCAACACAAAATTAGCACTCTCTAATCGAGAGTGCTAATTTCTTAAATTCCTTCCCCTTCCCGATAGATCAGCACGGTAACAACCCCCTCCTGATCCAGGGCACTGATCCGGATTGAATAGGGCAAGGTATTGATAAAAGCAAGATCGGTATAGCTGCCCACCGCCGCATCAAAAAACTGGGGCGCATAATCGATACCCGCAAAGCGGTGCACAGCCCATTCTTCAATCTGCAGGGGAAGACCCAGCAAGGCATTATATAAGGTGGTGGTCACCTGGCACACGCCTCCCCCATAGCCCTTGCCATCCCTGCTGATATTGGGGGCCATCAGATAGCCGTTTTCTTTCTTGTAGGGAGCGCAGAGGGCGTTAAAGGAAAATCTTTCTCCCGGTTCCAGAATCGTGCCGTGAATTCTTTGGCAGCCAAGGGCGATATTATACGCCCGCTCTTTGGCCATTCCCTTGCCCAGCTGATCCCCATAAAAAGTGGTAAATCCGCCCAGCAATTGTCCAGGGACTGCTTCCTCCCAAATATCAAAGCCCACCAGATCTCCATTCATTAAGGGAATGCTTCCTTCACCCCGCCATATGGGCAAAAGATAGCTTTCGTCAGTTCGCTCTGATATGCACACGATGGTGCCTTTCTGGGCCATCACGCCCTTAAATTTACCCCCTTGAATCCAGGTATCCTGCGCAAGCTGCACAGCGCCTTGATTCATTATGGCGCCGGGCACGGAATAATTCAGCGCATCCAAAGAGCGAAAGCCCCAAAGCCACTCCGTCTGGCACCAGCCCTGCTCGCCGCCGGCAATGCGGCACCACTGATCGCCATATTCATATACCTGCACGGTCGCTCCTGCATCCACCTTTTCTCCCCAACGCGTGCTGCCCACTTCTGGCCGCATATGAAATTCCATCCGGGCAATGGCTTCGTAAATGGGTGTTTCCTCCCCCAGGCAAGAAAGGGGAAGCAGCAGAATGAAGAATAAAAGCAGCATACACCGTCTTTTCATGGTTTCTGATCCTTTCATTGGAAATCGTTTTCCTCTATAAGACGAAATTCGGCACAATTCTGTCACATCCCTCCATGATTTTTACAATTGACAAAAGCATCTTTCTTTTTTATAATGAGCCTATGAAGACGAAGAGATTGGTGCTTTGTGGGCTTTTAACCGCGCTGATGCTGGTATTGGGGTATGTGGAGAGCTTGATTCCCATCCCATCCGCCGTTCCCGGGATCAAGCTGGGGCTGGCAAATTCCGTGCTGCTTTACGCGCTTTATATGCTGAATTTGCCTACTGCCTGGCTTTTGATGGTGCTGAAGGTGGTATTATCCGCCCTGCTTTTTGGCGGCGTGAATACCATGCTCTTCTCCCTGGCGGGGGGCGTTGTGAGCATGCTGGGCATGTGCCTGTTGAAAAAAATGCAGGGCATAAGCCCGGTGGTGATCAGCGCCGTGGGCGGCATGCTCCATAATGTGGGCCAGGTGCTCATGGCCATGCTGCTTTTGCACACAACCGGGCTGCTGGGTTATATGGCCGTACTCATGGCTGTGGGCCTCATCACCGGCATCGTTACCGGCATCGCCGCCAATCTTACCATGGGACACTTAAAGCATCTCAAATAATGCAGACATGCAAAAACCCGACTATTTTCTCGGTCGGGTTCTTTTTTGATGTTTCATTCCTCCATTTACCCTTCTATTGTAAAAGAGAAAGCGGATATTTGTCAATGCGGACGGGGCAAAATAAAAAAACAGACCCAGGGCCTGTTTGCGATATTATTATAGCATATATTTCCCCGCAGAACAAGACTTGAATTTTTCCCCTAAATCAGGTACGATTTGGGCCGGAAGGGAGGCGATCAATCCATGGAAAATACCCATATTCCCGCAGAAGAAAGGGCTCATCTTGAAACGGTGCTGGCCACGGTGGAAGCGCAGTTGAAAGAAGCCCTGGAAAGCAGAAAAGCCAATCAGGAAGAGCTCAATCTGCTTCGGGAAGAACTGATGGAGGACAGGGAGCTGAGCAACCTATGGGGAATGGAGGAATTTGAGGATTTAGCCGATCTGAGCCAATCCGTGCGCGCCGTGACGCTGCAGGAGGAAACCCAGGATACTACCCTGGCGAAAATAATCGCCCTGAAATACCAGAAAAATTCCCCCTACTTTGCCCGGCTGCTTCTGCAGTTTCCCGATGAGGATGAGCAGGAGGCCATCCATATCGGCCGCTTTTCTCTGTGGGATCCCAAAGAAAGCGACCTGGCTGTGCACGATTGGCGATCCCCTATCGCCAGCCTCTTTTACCGTTTCACCCCCGGCCCCGCCCATTATGACGCCCCCATGGGGCGTATCGATTGCCATTTAGCAGGCAAGCGTCAATACGATATCCGCAAGGGAAAGATGGTATATTGCTTTGATGCGGATGAAGTGATCCAGGACGTGTTCCTCAAGCGCATGCTCAGCCAGAATGCTTCTCCCCGGATGAAGGCCATCGTGGAAACCATCCAGCGGGATCAGGATTTGGCCATCCGGGATGAGCAGCACAATCTTCTGATGGTGCAGGGGGTAGCCGGCAGCGGAAAAACCTCCATCGCTTTGCACCGGGTGGCTTATCTCATGTATGAGGGCCTTAAAAACCGGCTGCGTCCTCACAATATTCTCATCCTCTCTCCCAACACCATTTTTGAAAAATATATTGCCAGCGTGCTGCCAGAGCTGGGAGAAAAGGCCACTGCTTCCGCCACCCTGGAAGAATTGCTGAGCAGCATTCTGCACAAAAAGGTGCAGGCTCGCTTTGAGCGGCTGGACGCCCTCTGCGCAGCATCCGCAGCGGAAAAAGATGCGAAAACCCGCTGGATTACCTTTCAATCCTCCCGGGAATTTCTGCTGATTCTGCAGCGCTTTATTCGGGAGATTCCTCGTTCCCTGCTCAAAACCCGCACCCTGGCCTACGCGGGCCAGGTGCTTCTTTCCGCTTCCGATTTCCGCAATGAAATTTTCCATCAGGATAAGCGGTGGCCCCTGGGGGTACATTTGCGGCGAATCGAGGGACGGCTTTGGGAAGAGGTGCACGCCCTGCGCCCTCAGCGCATCCGCACCCTGGAATACCGGGCGCTTCATTTGAGCCGGGGCAGCGAATGGGCCCGGGCCTATTCCATTCTGGAAACCCGGGCACTGGCCAGAGAAATCCGTGCGGTCACTCGCCCTGATCCCGAAACGCTCTATCGCCGCTTGCTCTGCGACCCTGCCCTTTTTCGCTCCCTGGCTAAGGATATTTCCTTGCCGGAGGATTTGGATGCATTGCTTGAGCAGGCCATTTTTACCCTCCCCCAGGAAGGGCCTTTGCCTCTGGGGGACGCCGCTGCCATCGCCTATTTGACATGCGCCCTTTATGGTGAAACCTATCCCGGAGATATCCGCCAGGTGGCGGTGGATGAAGCCCAGGATTTGGGCATCACGGATTATGCGCTGCTTCATTTGCTTTTTCCTCGGGCGCGTTTCACCGTGCTGGGAGATATTCATCAATCCATGGAGCGGCCCGTTGCTCCAGGCTTTTTTGAGGAGGTTAGCGCTGCGCTGGAAATCAAAAATGCCACGCTGATGGAATTAAACAAAAGCTTCCGATGCACCAAAGAAATTCTGGATTTCAGCGGACGTTTCCTGGAAAATGCCAGCATTGAAAGCTACAACCGATCCGGAGAAGCGCCCAGGCTGCTCCCCCTGAGCAATCTGAATCAAGAAATTGATTCTTGCCGGGAAAAGGGCTATAAATCCATCGCCCTGATTTGCAAAACGCAGGAAGAAGCCCGAAAGTGGGAAAATCGCCTGGATAAAAGCCTGGGTGTGCGCCTGATGGGCAGGGATGCTCATACGGGGGATGCTTTCCTTGTGCCCTTATCGCTTACCAAGGGCCTGGAATTTGACGCTGTGCTGGTGCTGGATTGCGATGAAAGCCATTACACCTTGGGAGATGAGCGTCTTTTATACGTTGCCTGCACCCGGGCGCTGCATCATCTGTGCTTCTTCTATGAAGGAGAAATAAGCCCCCTTTTGAAAGGAGCAAAATAGCATGCGCGATATTCTTTCTGTCATTCAGGAATTGCTTTGCCAAAGCTGCGGCCTCTCCCCGGATGCCATCACCCCGCACACCGATTTGCGCCCCCTTTCCTGCCGGGAATTGGCCAATCTGGCCATGGGCTGCGAAAAGGTGTTTCGGATCACACTGCAGGATGAATGGGTGGCGGACTTTACCTGCGTAGCCGACGTGATCCTCTGCATTGAGCGAGAATTAAGCGATGGACAAAATACCTATGCCCCTCCTTCCGATGAAAAACGCGACGCCTGGTATTATCCATAATAAAATCCCGCCAAATCGGCGGGATTTCAAATCATTGACAAAGTCAATGATTTGGCAGACTGAGACAAGCCCTGCAAGTCAAGGCGGCGAGGCTGCAAAAAAGGGAGCTTACACTGACGTAAGTGACCGCATTTTGCAGCCGACGCCAACACAGAAAGCAAAAATGGCCGCATGCTTGCAGCCATTTTTGCGTTTGCAGGGTTTGTCAGCGGTCTGATCCCGCCAAATTGGCGGGATATTTTGATTCACTTATGAGAAGCTGCCTTATATTTTTCAATGGCGCTTCTGCCGTAAAATACCAGGGCGCTCAAGGTCAGCGCCACGGCGATCCACATCAGGATCAGGTGCACAGGGCATCCCAGGGATGCAAATTCCGGCTGGAAAAAGCTGAGCACCAGGGAGGAAACCACAAAGGTCTGGGCGATCTTGCCGATCTTTTCCGCATAGACCACCACGCCCTTTTTGAGGAGCACCACGCCCCCCAGCACCATCAGCCCTTCCTTGCAAAGCAGAATGATCAGAGGCGCCCAGGGCACAAAGCTCCGAAGGGCCAAAGACAGCATCACGCTGAGCACCATCAGCTTATCGGCTAAGGGATCCATCAGCTTGCCAAAGTTGGTGATCAAATGATATTTCCGGGCGATATAGCCATCGGCCAAATCGGTGAGGCTGGCAAGAATAAACACGGCCAGGGCCACAAAGCGGTGCCCCTGCATAAACAGCGCCCAATAAACGGGGATCAAAAGCATCCGGATCATCGTGAGCACATTGGGTACATTCCAGATTTTTTCCTGTGTCATTGGTATTTTCTCTCCTGCAAGGCAAAATCATAGCGGGATCACTCCCGTCTAACTGATCTTATTATATCACCCTACAAAATATTTTTCAATGCCAATGCATCCCTGTGATAAATAAGGGAAAGGGCCTCATCCAATTCAGCGGCATAGAGCAGCGCATGGTATTTTTCCTTTTCTTCTGCGGATACTCTCAGCTGCGCCAGCCCCACGCTCACATCATCCACGTCCCCATGATTCACCCACATAGAAAGTACCCGGCTTCTCTCCGCCCACTCCTTTTCAATCCCCTGGATCAGCCCCAGCGCTTCCTCCCACTTTTCCTCCTTGATGGCCGCTTCTGCCTCCTCGATGCGGATGATAAAGGATTCGCTCACATGCTTGCTGCTTTCTTCAAAATACAAGCCCATACCCAGCACCAAGAAAAAAGAACAGATCACCGTAATCACCATGCCACGCATCCTACCACACCACCTGCTTTTCATCCAGGGCCTGAATCAGGTGCATATTTTCTTTTTCGCCCTTGCCCTGCACAAATAATTTCCCCTGGGTATCCAGGCTGGCCAAAAGCACCTGGCTCATTTCCTGATAGCCGATGGGCTGCAGCTGCTTTATCAGCCATTGTTCATTAAGCCCGCATTTTTTCAAGTGCTCTTTTTGCACCTTTCCATCCACCACCAAAGTCATGGGAATCCCGTCATAGGATACGCCCACCTTCATATCCTCCGGGGTCAAGGGGCGCTTATTTCCATGGGGAAATACGCTGAGCTTGCCGCTGGTTTCCAAAATAGCCGTACCCACATCCGCAATATTCAGATAGCCCTGCCCCCGCAATTCCTCCAGCAGATCAGACGCTGTATAGCACATGCGCTTCATTTCATCATACTGAATCACGCCCCTACGGATAATCACGCTGGGCCCGCCGGAAAGAATGCGCCGCATCCGTACCGATTTTACGGAAAGCAGCGTTTCCAGCCCATGAAGAAATAAAAGCCCCAAAATGGGCACAATGCCATAGAGCAGGGGCGTGCCCACCCCTTCCATGGGCGCAGCCGCCAATTCGGCAATCATCAGCGCCAATACAAATTCATAGGGCTGTAATTGCCCAATCTGCCTTTTTCCCATAAGCCTTACTGCCACAACCGACACCGCATACAATACCACCGTGCGGATAAACACCGTCAGCATTTCATCACCTCCCTTTCATTATGCCCCCATTGCCGCCCATCCATCAATCTTAAAAATGTAAAAATATAAGGAATTTCCGGGGAAAAAATCAAAAATCCCTTGCAGGATGGGAAGGGGCCATTGTATACTAAGAACATGCTAATGAAACGGAGGAACACCAATGAAACGATTTATTTCGCTTCTCCTGATATTATTCCTGCTGAGCGCTATGCCTTTGGCCCTGGGAGAGGAAATCACTTATACCGGCACCGTCACCGGAGGCACTTTGAACATGCGCGCCGAGCCCTCTGCTTCCGCCAAGGTGGTTATTTCCTATAAATCCGGCACTGAAGTAGAGGTTCTGGAAAACGACGGCACCTGGTGCAAGGTGAAAAAAGGAAATAAAACGGGCTATATGATGGCCCAATATTTGAAAATCGAAGCCAATTATCCCCATATCGGCTGGGGCAAAACAAAAATGCGCGACTCCATTCTGAATATCCGTAAAAGCGCCGATGAAGAAAGCCCCGTGGCATATAAATGCTTAGGCGGCGCCGTATTGGAGCTCATTGCCGACGCCGGAGATTATTATAAGGTTCGGGCCGAAAACATATTCGGCTATGTGAAAAAAGATCTGATCACCCCGGTGGAAGGGGAATTCATGCCCGGCCTCTCTTTTGACAGGAAAGATGCGCTTTCCGTTTCTTCCCTCCAATCCGCCCCCCGGGAAGTGGGAAGCCCCCTGAACCGGAGCAAAACGGAAGGGGATTTCACATACTCCATCACCTATCCCGATATGGATATGCCCATGGCGGATGATGGCATTCTTTATGCTATTCAGTGGATGCTGAAAACCGCCGAAACAGATTATGAAGCCAACCACGTTGGAGAAAAAGCCTCTCTCACCGTGGAATATCAATCTCTGCAGGTGGATGAGCATCATCAGAGCGTGCTCCTGCTGGGCGAATATCAGGTGGCAGGCTTATCGCCCATCCTGTTCATTCGTCCCTTGACGATCAATACTCAGGAACAATGGACATGTGACGGGGCCGATCTGTTTGAGAATCCGGTCAATCCGGATGCGAGATTGCTCTTCGCCCTGGAAAGCGCTGTTGCTCCCCTGATGGGAACACCTACGGACGGATATACCGGAAAGCCCGATACCGGCTGGATCGATAAAGCCATGCTCACCCGAAATGGAATAACGGTTTTTCTGCATGCAGGATATTACCTTCCCCTGGGCCTTGGTGCCCGGGCCGTGGAATTGAAATACAGCCAGATTGCTGAATATTTGAATATCGAATCCCAGCTGGTTTCCGCCCATATCCGCACCATCGACCCCACCAAGCCCATGATCGCCCTCACCTTTGATGATGGCCCCTCGGAGCAGACCGACCGCATTCTCAACGTGCTTGCCCAGTACGGCGGCAAGGCCACCTTCTGCGTGCAGGGCATCAATGTGGAAAAATACGCCGATATCGTCAAGCGCGCCGTGGCCGAAGGCCATGAAATCGCCTCACACACCTGGAACCATAAAAAGCTTACCGACCTTTCCGACGCCAATGTGCGCTCCCAGCTCACCCGTACCTCCGATATCGTAAGGGAAGTAACGGGCGGCTATGAAATCAGGGTACTCCGCCCCCCCTACGGCTCTACCAACAAGCGGGTGCGCAATATCTGCGCCGATCTTAACCTGGTGATCGCTCATTGGCAGGTGGACACCCTGGACTGGGAAACCCGTTCCTCCAGCAAGACCTATCGGGCCATTATAAAAGGCGCCAAGAACGGCACCATCATCCTCTGCCACGATCTGTATTCCTCCACCGCCAGTGCCATCGAAAAAGCGGTGCCCGAATTGGTGGCCAAGGGCTATCAATTGGTAACGGTATCTGAGCTTCTCTCCTTCCACAAGGACGGCGCCCAGCCCGGCACGGTGTACGCTTATCTGGACCCTGAGAACATTGACGCCTCGAAATAAAGGGTACAAAAAGGAGAACATGATGAATTATATTGAAAGAAAAGAAGAAGATTTAAAGAAACGCATCATTCCGCAGACTGCAAATAAAGATTTTGCAGAATTCTGGCAAAAGCACGTTGAGAATCTCAAAAAAATTCCCGTTGAATTTGAAAGAAGACTTTTAAAAACTCCTTACGATAAAACGATCACAACCTACGAAATTTCCTTTAACACCCATGACGATACCGTAGTTTACGCTTATTTTTCCAAGCCCGCCAGCATGGAGGGCAAGCTTCCCTGCGTGGTATGGTATCACGGAGGCGGCGGGAAGCGCAGGATTTATCCCAATATTGTAGCCTGCGGCGTATGCTGTTTTGCCATGGACGTGCGTTCCCAGCACGGAAAAACCTTTGATCTGGCACAATATCAAATGGGTACTGACTATGTGATCGGCAGCATGGTAACCCATGATATTTTGCGCAAAGACAGCTATTATCTGAAAAATATTTATCTGGACGCCGTTAGGGCCCTTGATGTAGTTGCTCTGTTGCCCGAGGTAGACAATGAAAAAATTGTTACCTTTGGGGAAAGCCAGGGGGGCGCTTTATCAATAGCCGCATCCGCTTTAAATGATAAATCTGTCAAATGCTACGCCTCTGTTCCCAGCTATGGCTGCCTGTGGCACAGAGTCGAGAAGGCATCCGGGGTATTTCAGGCTGTCAATATCCTTCTGAATCGTAATCCCGAGCTTACAGATCAAGTATTTGACACCCTTACCTATTTCGACGTGAACAATCTGGTATCTCTACTGAAGGTTCCTGTGCATTATACACTTGGGCTGAGCGATCCGACCTGCCTTCCGGAATTTGTATATTCCTTCTATCACCACACAACCTCTGAAAAAGAGCTCACCATAGCCCCCTTTACAGGACATACGGCTTCTGAGGAATATCTGAACAAGGTTTATACTGAATTTTCAGAGATGGCGTAAGGATCAAATCCCATAACAAATATCCAAAAACGGCGTAATCATCCTGTGCCACGGTCTGTATTCCGCCAGCGCCATCGAAAAATCGGTGCCCGAATTGGTGGCCAAGGGCTATCAATTGGTAACGGCATCTGAGCTTCTCTCCTTCCACAAGGACGGCGCCCAGCCCGGAACGGTGTATGCCTATCTGGATCCCGAAAACATTGATACGGAAAAGGAATAAAAGCCATGACAACCTATGAGTATTCCTGCGGCGCCGTGGTATTTACCCGTGGAAAAGGCCTAATCCGCTATGTGATCATTGAATCCAGGGATGGATATTTCGGTTTTCCCAAGGGGCATATGGAAAAAGGCGAAACCGCGCAGGAGACAGCTCTTCGGGAAATATTCGAAGAAACCGGGCTGCGTCCCCGTATTCTTCCCGGCTTTCAAACCACCGCCCAGCATCCCATTCCATGGAAAGAAAACACAATAAAGCACATCACTTATTTTCTGGCGGAATATGAAAACCAGAAAATTGTGTATCAGGAACAGGAATTAAGAAGTGCCCGCCTGCTCACCTATGAAGAAGCCATGGCGATCTTCCAATTTGAAGAATCCAAAGCGATTCTCACCCAGGCACATCAGTTTCTTTTGAAACTTGAATAAAAATAATCCAAGGTGCCCAAGCACCTTGGATTTAGACTGTCAAAAAACCCCTGGGATGCGTCGAAGGGCCGCTGCCCTTCGACTGAAATCCGCAGCCGGCGACATGTGCGGCGGCGAGGAGCGGAAGTATTCCGCTTCCTATATCAATTTACGATCGCAAAAATAGGCTTTCCATCCCTTTTCACAGGGCTGGAAAGCCATTTTTGCAGTAAATGTGATGGATCGAATGGAAGACTGCTTTAGCTGACTTCCATTCGCAGTTTGTCGAAAATACTTTTTCGACAAACTGAATCCAAGGTGCCCAAGCACCTTGGATTTTCTTATTCCGGAATATTTTCAAAGAAATCGTTCTTTTCCACATCCGGGCCTACTGCGGTATAGGCCAGGCCGAAGCGATAGCAGCTATATTCGCTGTCCCGGGGCTCCACGACAAAGTATTCATATTTCCCTGTTTCCTTATTCTTCTGTCCCTGATCGTGCTGAGAGAAATGCCAGTTGTAGCCTTCCACCGCCATTTCAAAGCCCGTTTTCCCTCCGAAAGCGGCAAGAGGCTGATCCCAGTCCATTTCGATCTGGTTTTCCTTGTAAAGATGCAGATACAGCTTCTTCACATCCCAGGTGCCGTATTTCTTGGCCGTGTCGGTATACTTATCCGGGTTGGCGGCATAGGGAATGCATTTCTGCATCAGATCCGCGCAGGTTTTATGGGCGCCGTGGCCGTATTCCCCGTTCACGTCATGGGTGACCACCACTTCAGGCTTGAACCGGCGCAGCTGCTCCACCACAAATTGATTAGCCTTGGCCTTGCCCCAGGCATCATAAATTTTATCCACCTTGGTGGCATATTTATCCCAGAAATCGCCGATCACAGGATAGGTTTTCACTCCGCAGGTCCACAGGCCGTTGAGCAGTTCGCTCCGGCGCTCCATGAGATTGCAGGTCATATAAACCACCACCACATCCATGCCCTTTTCCCCGGCATAATAGGGGATGGTGCCACCAAAGAAGAGCACTTCATCATCCGGGTGAGCAGAGAGCACCAACAGATCGGCTTTCTCGGGAGCGGGCTCCCAGAACTGCACAGTGGAGGGCAAATCGCCTTCGCCATACACAAAAACTTCACCGATACAAAGAGTGGTCTGCTTGGTGGAATTGGGGCGAATGCGCACCGCCGTATCCCCATCAAGGGGCGCAAATTCATGGGCGTAAAGGCCTTCGCTTTCATATACCGTCACCCATTCGCCTCCCCGCTTGGCTTCCACCAGCCAGGGAGTCACCTTATCCCCAAAACACACGTATACCCCATACATGGGCGTATCCTTGGGTGCTTCCAGGGTGACGGTGGGATTTTTCATTTTATTGCTGAGATAAATCGTGTGCCAATCCCGATCACAAATCCGATCCAGGGTTTTATATTTGCCGGGAGAAAGGGTGATCTCGCATTCCCCGGTAATATCCTTTGCTTCCTCGGCCAGGGCAGGCACGCAGAGCAAAAGCAGCATCACAAGTAGCATCAGCAGCTTTTTCATCTTTTTTCCTCCATCAGGGGCAAAAAATACGAAATGTAGGGGCGGAAAGCCACCCCTACATTTCTTTTGGCGCGGCTCAAAACTGCGCCTGATTTTTTCTTGGATTATTCAGCGTCCACAGGAGCTTCCACATCGGCTTCGCCGGGGATTTCCATGTCTTCGCCTTCCACGAAAGCTTCGTCCGCCAGGGCTTCACGCACGCTCAGGCTGATGCGCTTGGCTTCGGGATCCACAGCCAGCACCTTCACATGCACCATCTGACCCACGGCCAGCACATCTTCCACCTTGTTCACCCGGGTCAGGGCGCACTGGGAGATATGCACCAGACCATCCACGCCAGGCTCCAGTTCGATGAAAGCGCCGAAGGGACGGATGCGCACAACAGCGCGCTCCAGGATCACGCCCACGGGATACTTTTCTTCGATGTTGTCCCAGGGCTTGGGCTGCAGCTGCTTGTAGCCCAGCTGGATGCGTTCCCGTTCCTTATCCAGGGACAGGATCTTCACTTCCACTTCCTGGTTCACAGTCAGCACTTCGCTGGGATGGCCAACGCGGCTCCAGGACAGATCGGTGATGTGGATGAGGCCATCCACGCCGCCCAGATCCACGAAAGCGCCGAAATCGGCAAAGCGGCGAACGATACCATTCACCACGGCTCCTTCTTCAAGCTTTTCCCAAGCAGCGGCCTTCTTGGCAGCGGATTCTTCTTCGATGACCTGCTTGCGGCTGGCCACGATGCGCTTCTTCTGCTTGTCAACGTCGATGATCTTGAGCTTCATATCCTGGCCAACGAATTGGGCGATCTTTTCCACGTAGCGCTGAGCCAGCTGGGAAGCAGGCACGAAAGCGCGCACGCCGCCTTCGACGGTAGCAAGCAGGCCGCCCTTTACGGCTTCCTTGCCCACGGCGTCGATGTATTCGTTGTTCTCATACTTTTCCATCAGCGCATCCCAAGCCTTGCGGTTTACGATGTTGCGCTGGGAGAGCAGGACGTTGCCTTCGCCATCATTGACCTTGACAACCTCAACTTCGATCTCATCGCCCATCTGGACATCCTTGTCTACCAGGTCAGAGCGCTTGATCAGCCCATCAGACTTGTAACCAATGTTGACGCAGACTTCGTCATCAGTAATCTGCACCACGGTGCCAGTGACCGTCTGGCCGGTGCGAATACGAACCACGGTCTTCTCAATGTCTTCCATGGTCAGGGAATCATTGGCGACGGGCTCTTGCTGGGTTTCCTGGTCGATACGTTCCATGTCGTTCATGCGTGTGACAACCTCCTTAAATGACCAATCCGGTGTGGATGCGCCGGCGGCTATTCCTATGTGTTCCGTGTGGATATTTGCAAAGTGAGGCGGTATTTCCGCCGCACGTTCCACCAAGCAGGTGCGCGGGCAAATGGCCCGGCAGGCTTCAAAAAGCTTTCGGGTGTTGGCACTGTTTCTGCCGCCAACCACCACCATGGCATCCACCTGCGCGGCCAACTCCTTGGCTTCCGCCTGGCGCTTGGCCGTGGCGGAGCAGATGGTGCATTCAATTTTTAAATGGGGAATTTTTTCTTTCAAAAGCGCCACGATTTTTTCCCAGGCATCCGGCGGGAAGGTGGTCTGCGACACCACCAGGGCTTCCGAAAGATCAGGCAGGGCGATTGCATCCGCTTCATTTTTGATAATGTAGCATGGCCCTTCGCACCAGCCGGCCGTCCCCTTCACCTCAGGGTGCTCCGGCTCGCCCACCAGCAATACCGGTATTTTTTCCCGGCTGCTTTTCTGCACAATCTTGTGCAGGGAACGGACAAAAGCACAGGTGCAATCCCTCACTTCCAATCCGCTCTTACGGCATTTTTCCTCCACATCGGGGGATACGCCGTGGCTGCGAAGCAATATCATGCCCCCCGGTGCATCCTCCACTCGTTCAATGGGCCTTACGCCCTCCCGCCGCAGTGCTTCCACGGCTTCCGGATTATGGATCAGTTCTCCCAGGGAACAGCAGGCCACTCCCTGCTCCTTGGCCTCCCGCGCTGCGCGGAAAGCTTCTTCCATGGCCCTGCGCACGCCGGCACAATACCCGGCATATCGCGCAATGGTGTACGGCATACGCATACCACCCCAAAGTACGAGCGAATAAGAAAGGTTTCGCCGTGATTCCTATTTTTCCTGCTAATTTAAAAGATTTTTTTAAAAAAATTTTATTCAATTCATAAAAGCCTTTTTCCCGGAGTAAAACGGGCCTTTTTTCTGCGTTTTATCCATTTCAGCGTCCCGGGCAGAAAAAAAGGATGCCCCAATCGGAAGGCATCCACAAATCATTGAAAAAGTCAATGATTTGGCAGACTGAGACAAACCCTGCAAGTCAAGGCGGCGAGGCTGCAAAAAAGGGAGCTTACATCACGGTAAGTGACCGCATTTTGCTGCCGATGCCAACGCAGAAAGCAAAATGGCCGCATGCTTGCAGCCATTTTTGCGTTTGCAGGGTTTGTCAGCGGTTCGAGGATGCCCCCCATTGGGAAAGGCATCCATCAAATGTTCCTCAATCCTTCAAAGAAGCCTCATACTGGGCAAAGAGCCAGCGATAGGGTTTGCCGCTGCCGCCGGCATGGCGGGAGGGCATATCGCCAATCTCCTCCAGATCCACCTTAGGCGGAAACACATCCCAAATCCTGGTTTCGGCAGGAGGATTTTTCCCAGTAATCACCCGGGCGGCGTCATTGGAATCCAATGCATCCGCCGGATAGGGATTCATGCAGTGCACTTCTGGGGGAATCTGCTCCAGCAGATCATCTTCCAATTCTTCTGCAGGGGCCAGATGGAACTGCTCCGCAAAGAACTTGGAAATTTCATACCGGCGCAAAAGATCCCAGGAATGAGAGCCGGGATAGGCCTTAAAATCTACTTGCTCCGGGCAGCCACAGGCGGAGAATACAGCCGTCAGCCGGCGACCCAAATCGCAGAAGGTTTCATAGGGGAAAAGATTATCTCCTTCTCCCTGAATAATCCGCAGCCGGCGAGGTGCGCACAGAGAAAGGATATGCCACATTTCCAGCCTGCCGATCATCCCGGGCAATACATTGCAGGCGCAGTGCACCTTATCCTTGCGAAGGAAGCATTCAAAAGTGGAAGGATAGCCGGTGGGCACCACCAGGGTAGCCTCCGGGCTAAAGGATCCCACAAACAGAGACAGCGCGCCGCCGCCGGAATTGCCCGTTATGCCCACCCGGGAAGAATCCGTAAAGGGCTGCTTTACCAGCCAGCGAAGCAGGCCCATGCTTTCCATCACCAGCATGCCCTGGAAGGAGGTGCCGCAGGCAAAGGGAATTTCCAGATCGGTATGGCCCATGGGGCCGCGCTCACCCTGGCCCATATTATCGTGGCAAAGCACGATAGCGCCCTGGCGAACCAACCGGCGGCACATGGCCTGATAGGCCGGAGTCTGCTTGCAATCGGCACCGTGGCCGCATACCAGCAGCACCACGGGCATTTTCTTACCCTCGCAGCCATTAGGCAGATACAGATGAGCCGAGCCTTTTACCCCAGGCCAGGAGGTATACTGATACTGCTCCACAGAATAGCCATCAAATGGAAGGGTACCCGTTTTTTCCATCCGGATAGAAGGAATCCATTCTTCCTTCATGCCCAGAATGCGATAGGCTTCTTCCTTGATTTTTTTCCGATCCTCCTCCAGCCAGGGAGAATAATCGGGCATCTGCGCCAGCTTCTGATGGAAACGCTTCTCATATACTTCAAAGCATTTTTGGATCTTGATCAGTTTTTCCGCTTCTGTCATTTCTTTTTCCCCTTTCACTCCTTCAGCGATGCTTCATATTGAGCAAAGAGATGACGGTACGTCTTTTGCTTTCCGCCGGAATGGCGGCAAGGCACATCCGCGATATCCGTCATATCCACTTGAGGAGGGAACACATCCCATAGGTGAGTGCCCTCCGGCACAGCCTTGCCTGTAATCAGCCGGGCTGCATCGTCCGTGGTCAAAGCATGCTCGGGGTAAGCATCATAGCAGCGCACATCCAAGGGAACGGCTTCCACCATATCATCTTCTGCTTCGTCCGGCGGCAATAGATCAAAGACTTCTGCAAAGAATTTTCCCACTTCATACCGGCGTTCCCAATCCCAGCCGTGGGGGCCGGGCGGATCGGCATAATCCACCTGCTCCGGGCATCCCATAGCAGTATATACCGCTTTCAGCCTTCTGGCCAGATCAAGGAACACTTCATAGGGGAACAGTTCATCCCCCTTGCCCTGCATGATGCGCAGGCGGCGCGGCGCGCACAGGGAAAGAATGTGCCACATTTCCAGCCGCCCGATCATCCCGGGCAGAATATTGCAGGCGCAGTGCACCTTATCCTTGCGAAGAAAGCTTTCAAAGGAGGAAGGATAACCATGGGACAAGGTGGCCTTGGCCTCCGGGCTAAAAGCGCCCACCAGCAGGGACAGCGCCCCGCCCCCCGAAATGCCCGTCACCCCGGCTTTTTCCGGATCGGCATAGGGCTGGGCTACCAGCCAGCGAAGCAGGCCCATGCTTTCCATGGCCAGCATCCCCTGGAAGGTGGTACCGCAGGCGAAGGGGATTTCCACATCGGGATGGCCCATAGGCACCCTTTCCCCCTGGCCCATATTATCTGCCATCAGCACGATGGCTCCCTGGCGCGCCAGCCTCCGGGACACGGCCTGATACTTGGGGCCATGCTTGTTTTCGATGGTATGGCCGCAGCAATGCAGGATCACCGGGTTCTTTTTTTCTTCCCAGCCCTTGGGCTTATACAGGTGCGCCGTGCCCATCACACCGGGCCAGGAGGTAAAGCGATACTGCTCCACGGTATACCCTTCATAAGGCAGTATCCGCACCAATTCCATATGGATTTGGGGAATCCATTCTTCTTTCATGCCCAAAATCCTGTAGGCCTCCTTCCGGATTTTCTCCCTGTCTGCTTCCAGCCAGGGAGAATACCGAGGCATCTGGGCCATCTTCAGATGAAAGCGCTTTTCATATTCTTCCATGCACTGCTGAATTTTCAGCAATTTTTCCGCTTCCGTCATGTTCTCCTCCTTTAGCCCTTCACAGAGCCGATCATCACGCCCTTGACGAAGTAACGCTGCACAAAGGGATACATGCACAGAATGGGCGCGGTAGAAACCACGATCAGAGCGTAGCGCAGAAGATCGGCCATGCCCTGCTTCACCATCATCAATTCTTCGTCAATAATGGCTTCATTATCAAACTCATTGAGGATCAAGATTTCACGCAGGAACACCTGCAAAGGATAGAGATTACGATTATTCAGATAAATCAACGCATTGAAGTACGCATTCCAGTGGCCCACGGCATAGTACAGAGAGAGCACCGCCAGAATGGCCTTGGAAAGGGGCAGCACCAGGTGGGTGAAATACCTGAAATCATCGCAGCCGTCTATTCTCGCCGCCTCAAAGAGTTCGTAGGGAATGTTGTTTTGGATGAACGTTCGGGCGATGGTCATATTGTAGATGGATAGGGCGCCGGGCAGCAGCATGGCCCAGGGCGTGTTGAGCAGCTTTAAGTCTCGCATAAGCAGGTAGCTGGGCACCATACCGCCGCTGAAAATCATGGTGAACATGAAAATCATCACCATAAAATTCTTCATAGGCCAATCCTTCCGGGAGAAGGCATAGGCCGCCAGCATGGTAATCACCACGTTGATCAAAGTGCCGCCCACGGTGTAGATAATGGTGTTCCGGTAGCCGATGAGCACGTCTTTTTGCTCAAATACGGCCTCAAAGCCTTCCAGGGAGAAATCCACCGGAAACAGGAATACCCTGCCGCTGATAACGGCCTGACGGCTGGAGAAAGCCGAAGAAAGAATATAGAGAATAGGATAGCCGGTAATGACCAGCAGGAAAAGGAGAACCACAAATGCGATGGCATAAAATATTCTGTCCTGCTTAGCGATCTGAACCTTGTTTCTTTTGATTTTTCTGCGTTTCGGCATATGCTTCTCCTTTCTCACCACAGGCTGGTGTCGCTGAGCTTCTTGGTCACCTGATTAAATACGGTGATCAATACCAGGTTGATAACGGAGTTAAACAAGCCTACGGCAGTAGCCAGAGAATAGTCGCTCCGGCCCTGTGCGCCAAGGCCAATCTTGTATACGTAGGTAGAAATCACTTCGCTCATGCGCTGGTTCATGGTGTTCTGCATCAGATACACCTTTTCGTAGCCAACATTCATAATCTGGCCAAAGCGAAGGATGAGCATGATGGTAGCCGTGGGCAACAGGCAGGGGAAATCCACATGGATCACTCGCTGGAGCCGGTTGGCGCCATCAATCTGGGCCGCCTCATGCAGGCTGGGGCTTACGCCAGCCAGAGCCGCCATATAAATAATGGAACTCCAGCCGAAATTCTGCCAGATGCCGGACCACACATACAGGTGGGTGAAGCTGTTGGCTTTTGCCAAAATATCTTCCGGAAAGCCTTCCCCGCCCAATACTCTGTAAATCATGCCATAAAGGCCGGTGGTGGGGCTGAGCATCTGGTTCATCATGCCCACCAATACAACGGTGGAAATGAAGTGGGGCATGTAGGTGACCGTCTGCACGGTCTTTTTGAATTTGGTGCCGGGAATGGAATTGAGCAGCAGGGCAAACAGAATGGGAATGGGGAAATTGGCGATCAGAGAATAGATGGAAATCCTCAGCGTGTTGGTAACCACACGCTCAAAGTAATAGGACTTAAAAAACTTCTCAAAATGAGTGAACCCTACCCAGGGGCTTCCCCAGATGCCCTTTACAGGATTGAATTTCTTGAAGGCGATCTGGATACCCGCCATGGGAACATATTGGAAAATGATCAGATAGGCAAGCGGGATCAGCAGGAAGACGTATACCTGCCAGTTTTGCCGCATTCTTCTGAAATATCTACGCAGCTTGGTCACGTCTTTTGTTCCTCCTTTTATCAGGCTGGATAGGGTTGGAGCCGGCGCCGTATGGCGCCGGCTCCATAAATTACGCTATGATTATTTGCCGTTCATGCGGTCGTAAGCAGTCTGCACCATATCCATGTATTCGGACAGGCCGATGGCTTCCAGCTCGCTCAGGTAAGCATCCCATTCCTTTTCCACATCACGCTGACGGGTAACGAACATGGTATACTGCTCGCGGGCATAGGTGAGCAGATCGGTCTGCAGGGTGTTGAGGGTCGCCGCTTCGTCAGGGGTGTAGAGAATCTGACCAACCGCCAGCTCGGGATGAATAAATTCATGGGCACGGGCAGCGGCTTCAGAGCCTACCCAGTTGGAGCCGCTGGAGCCTACGCGGCCGCCCAGCATCCGGGCAGAGCGGATGGCGGGGCCGGCATTGGCCCACCAGTTGCCATTGGGCTGACCCCAGATGGAAATTTCCCTCATGAAGGGCTCATAGCCCAGCTTCTGGAAGGGGAACTTGGCGGCTTCTTCCGCAGTGGGGGCCACCCAGTCAATGCCTTCGATACCGAAGCGGGTCATGATGGAGAATTCTTCCTTGCACAGCAGATCCAGGAAACGGAAGGCCGCTTCAGGATTCTCACAATTGGTGGTGATGAAGCTGCTGGGGGTGGGGGTTACAGGAGAATAGGGAGCGATCTGCTCGCCGCCGGGCAGGGAGAGAGAATCCAGCATGTAAACCTGCACTTCATATTCAGCCGTGGTCAGGTTGGTGTATACCTTGCTCACCTGCACGCTGGTGGAGCCCAGGCGCTCCACATCGCTGCCGGCGCTGAAAGCGTTTACCTGATTGGCATCCTGGGTAAAGGTCAGAGGAGATACCAGGCCTTCATCCACCAGGGAGCGCATGTAGAGCACGCCGTCTTTCCAGCCATCCTGCGCATAGGCGGGCTTCACGGTGTCGCCGTCCAGATACAGATAGTTGTCTTCGCTGATGGCGTATACGAAGGGGCTCATGAAGAAGTTGATCACGTGAGCATCCATACGGTCGCGGCTGCCCATGAAGGGAACTTCGTCAGCAAGGCCGTTGCCGTTGGGGTCCTTTTCCTTGAAAGCCTTGAGCACTTCGCGGTATTCTTCGGTGGTGCGGGGAATTTCCAGGTTCAGCTTATCCAGCCAATCCTTGTTGATCAGGATGCGGGAGCGGAACTGGTTTTCCAGAGAGTCGGAGATGTAGAGGAAGGAATAAATCTTGCCTTCGGGAGTGGTGATGTACTTGAGCAGGTCATAGTTGAATTCCTGCTGAGCGATCTCCACATAGTGGGCCATGCCGGCTTCATAGTATTCGGTCAGGTCATAGATGAGGCCATATTCCGCATAGGTCTGCAGCACATCCAGGTTGAAGTTGCCCAGTACCACATCGGGCAGATTCTGGCCGCCGGCCATCATTTCCAGGTCAATCTTGGTTTTGAATTCAGCCGTAGGATAGGTGACGAATTCCAGCTCAAAGCCGTATTCTTCCAGCAGCTTGGTC
Organism: Clostridiales bacterium; assembly: GCA_015056125.1. Classification (GTDB taxonomy): domain Bacteria; phylum Bacillota; class Clostridia; order Christensenellales; family Aristaeellaceae; genus RUG563. The sequence goes on from SVGW01000004.1 coordinate 52,362, forward strand.
TGGCCCTGGGTGGCCCAGTCCATAACCGTGGTGTTTTCAGCAACGCCGATGGTGAGCTTCACGGGCTCCTTGCAGATGGGCTTTTCGCCGCCGGGGTTCAGATTCGCATCCGCAGCCAGGGCCCCGCCCACCAGGGAGAGGGTCATCAGCAGAGCGACCAGGAAAGCCAAGGTCTTTTTCATGAGATATCCTCCTTTTTATTTTCACAGTCCCACAACGTACGGCTGTGAATGATGTCAAGGTAAAGATAACATAAATAAAATATATTTGTCAATATATTTTGTTAATCATAAATAAACCGTCATTTTCCCGCCCGTTTTATCTATTTCCCGCACAATTTCCAATGTTTTTAGCTTTATTTTGTTGTATTCGGCATGTAAAATCAACCAAATATAACACGTTTTACTTTTGCTTTTTCTGGTTGTATTTTCCCCGCTTCCTTATTATCCCTTTTCTCTTCCGAATTGTTTTTTCACTATTTACAAATGTGAATTTCACGAAAAAAATGCAAAAAATCCCCTTGACGAACGCATTCTTTTGTGATAATATATTTTTCGTTGACGAGCTGTGCTTGTCCCAAGTGGAGAAGTCGCCTAGTTTGGTCGAGGGCGCACGACTGGAAATCGTGTAACGGGTAAAACCGTTCGAGAGTTCGAATCTCTCCTTCTCCGCCAGATTGGGGGGCATTGCACCGCAACACCTCTCTAAAGCTTCTGAAGATGGGACCTTCAGGAGCTTTTTTTGCACGAAAAAACGACCATGGGACGGCGCTTTTCCGCGGCTTTCCTGTGTCATGCTCTTTTATGCTGTCACAATTATTGTGGATTGTCAAGAAAAAAATACAAAATAGGAACATTTGTTCCCATTTTAAGGCAATGAAGAGCCAAAAAGGCAGGACGGCGGCGCGGATCGGCACGCACAGGGTACCCTCCTCACCCCTCAAGCCCCCGCGGGGGGGTCGGGGGGGCTGACCCCCCGGAAAGGGGGCGGGGAATCTGTCCCCGCATTGAGGCCGGGGGAAGCCCTTGCTTTCCGCCGAGGAAAGCAAGGGCGGAACCGGGCCGAAGGGAAGGCGGGAGGGTCCGCGCCAGGAGAAGGCAGCCGGAGACGGCGGACCCCGTCCGGAGCGGGAGCGAGGGGACGAGCGGAGCGAAGGACAGGCCCCCGGCCAAGGCGCCGGCAGCCGGCGCCGCCCCCCTCGCCGGCGAAAGCTGGAGGCACCCCCCGCCCCCGAGGAGCCCCCCCTTTCTGAGCGAGCAAAGCGAGCGGACCACCGCCCAGGACAGGGGGGAGGGGGAAGGCAGGGGGGCAAGGGGGGGCGGACAGGGGGAGGGGGGAAGCCTGAGGCGACAACCCGGGCACCACAGGAACCCCTTGCAGCGATACCGGCCAACAAAGGCCCAGGCCAAGGGCCCAGAGGCCGCATGGAGGGAGGGCGGGTTTGGCGGCCGGAGGGCCCATGGCCGGGCCGACGATAGACCAGACAACTGGGATACGCGACACTAAGACAGAGAACGGCTGCAACAATTTGGGAGGCCTTTGCTTTTCGCCCCGAGCGAAGCGAGGAATCCGGCGAAAAGCAAATGGCCGGGGTGGGTGGGCAAGACAAGCCGGTCTCCCCCATGCTGGCCTGCAGATACCAAACACCTGCGCAGTTGCCCGGCGCAGGGTGCCGGGCAGCGCGCAGACACGGCGCCAAGAGAGCGAGGCGTGAAGAGCCGCGGCGCCGCCACGGCGGCCGCCGAGCGGCTTGATTCATGCATCGGCTTCTGCGGGCCTCACATATCCCTGTGTTTAAATAGTGTGACACCCAGAAATCCCGATATCGGGTTCTGCAGAAACCCTATAAGGGTATGGGGGGTGATATTACGAAATTTTTAAGGGCTCGGCGCTCTGATCCACAATGACTGTGCATTCAGAGGACGAGATCACGATCACGCTTTGCTTGGCCAGGATTTCCCAGAATTCATCGGAGATTTGCTTTAAGTCCTTGACGATCTTAATTTTCATTTGTCCCTCCAGAAGTTTGCCACAGTAATTGTGATTCTCTGGCGATTCTTCGCCCCGGCTTGGGCCCAGGATAAATCCTGGGCGGGGCGCTGCATACGGGGATGCGATACAGATATCGCTTGACGCACTTGATTTTCTTGGTGCCCGGGAGAAGATCGGCACGTATCCAGCGATAGACAGAATTGATGTGTACTCGCCACAGTTCGGCATACTCCCGAGGGGTATAGTATTCTTTCACTGCTTTTCCTCCAGCTCCTTAATGGCCTGATCCATGCTCAGCTGATCCCAGGGTGGGGCATCATCGGCCATGACTTCTTCCACGGGCCGAGGCCCCGGCTTGAGCTGGGGCCTGCGGCTTTTCTCATCCACATCACACAAATACGCCCTTCCTCTGGGCCCTCTGTACTCATAGGAGCACCGGATCAGACCACGCAAAGCCCAGAGACGGACGGTGTTCGGATGAACATTGTGCATTTTGGCAAAATCTTTGACCTTCATAGACAAATCCTCTTTTCTCGCGTGCGCGCACGCACGCACGCGTAAATAATAATAATAATACTCTTGTTGTTATTATTATTTCGGTTCCCCATTTTGGGGGGTGTAGGGGGGCCTTTTGCCCTTAATAGGGCAAGTCTTCCCCGTGGGAATGATGCTTCTTCGTGAGAAAATCATCAAGGGAGAAGATATGGGAGGCGCGGCAATTGCAGATAATGGCATTGAGATAATACCAGGAGGGACGGGGGGCCATGGCGGTGCGCTTGATGGCCTCTGCCAGCAGATCACCGGAAAAGCCCTCTGCCAAAAATTGGCGAAGATTGCGGCGAACAAATGGCAAGGCGGGAAGCTGGCATTCATCGGAGTAAAGCTCTGCAAGATAATCTACGGAATTATGCAAATTAAAAGACGGCTGATCGGAGACAAGATATAGTGCCGAAGACAATGCAAACACCTCTCTATTCAGTGGCTTTACAAGCCACAATTTTTGTGACAAAATGGGGTAAGGAGTGATTTGCATGACACTATGGGAATATCTGGGCTTATGGCAGGATACATACATCCGCCCCAAGCGGGCCCCCAAGACGGCAGAAGCCTATCAATACGCCTTGAATCACCTGAGTGAGGCGATCAGGGAGACGCCGGTCGACCAGTTGACGCCATTTCACCTGCAAAGGGAAATTAACGCTTTAGCGCGGCATTACAGCAGACAGGCGCAGCTGCTATTCGTTGCCCTTCACTCTGCCTTAGACAAGGCGGTGAAAACCCGCCTGATCGACCGCAACCCCATGGATCAATGCGAAAAGCCTGGCCATGAGAAAGCCGATATCAGCTACCTGACGCCGGAAGAGGCGGCGGCTTATCTGCAGATCGCCATCCGGGAGCCCAAGGGGCAATTATTGGCCCTGATGCTTTGCCTGGGCCTGCGCAGGAACGAGGCCAGAGGCCTGGTTCCGGAGGACCTGGGAGCCGATGGCGTGCTTCGGATCAGGCGCCAGAGGACGAAAAACGGGCTTGCACCCCTGAAGAGCCGCAGCAGCAAGCGCGATATACCGGTTCCGGAGCCCCTGAGAGCGTTTTTTAGGGGGCAGGTAGGGGTATACCTATGCGATTGCTCGGAAACGACCCTCAGAAGGGCTCATTTGGCCATTCTGGCCCAATGCGGAATTGACCGCAGGGTGACGCTCCACGGGCTGAGGCATTCCTGCGCCACTTTGGCCATGCAAAGCGGCAGCCCATTGACCACGATCCAGCGCCTGCTGGGCCATGCCCATTTCGACCTGACGGCGGACACATACATCCACGTGGATCTGCGCGCCCTGACGCAGACCACCGGGAACATTTTTGCTTTCATTTCGGCCCCCAATTATGGAGATGGCGCACGACTGGAAATCGTGTAACGGGTAAAACCGTTCGAGAGTTCGAATCTCTCCTTCTCCGCCACAAAACGCTCAAACTTTGATACAAAGCTTGAGCGTTTTTATTCTTGTGGAAATCTAATGAAAGTATAAACCAAAACGCAGGGACGGCAATCTCTGCGTTTTTTGTATTTATCATACGATTCGATTGTTCACACAGCATCTGTACAGATCACTGCAATGCTGTGCGGAGGGAGAACGGCTGTTACAATGCCGTTTTTCTGTGTCACAGGCAGCTCGGTGATTTCAAATACCGTACCGGGAACTACATCCTCGGCAGAATAGAGCTGTGCTGAAAGCACAGTTCCGCAGTTTTGCAGGGTGAAGTTTTTGGGCTGATCAAAAGAACGATTGAGCAGGGTAGTAGTAACAACGGAATTCTTGCAAGTGGAGGTAACATCTTCTTCCAGCGCACAGACCATACCATTTGCGTGAACCTTCATGGCGGAGAAAACCTGGCCGGTAGGAGAAAGCTGTGCATCGTGCGGAGTAACGTTGATGGCGCCTTCGTTGACAGACTCAAAGTGACAAGCCATGATCACACCGTACTTGTTGGCATTGCGAAATAGCATATTCTGGAACGCCGCCGCCATGATTCCTTCACTCACACTGCCGCTTCTGTACCACGCATACCATGCATTCCATTCGTCATAGGAAATATTTACCGGGCTGTCTCCCAGCTGTTCCCGCAAGATCTGCATTCGGGTCAGGAATTCGGTGTCTACTTTACAGATAAAGTTTTCATATTCCTCTTTGCGTTTTGCAGGCTCTATGTACGGGGGATACGCAGCATAGTGGTGCAGGGAAACTGCGGATACCACATCGGAGAGTGCCTTGGCAGAATGTTCCGCCCATTCTGGATTGGGATAGGGACCGGAAGAGCAGAGCGTCAGACCGTGAGACACTTCCAGCATCTTTACAGCGTGTTCACGTACCATTTTGGCATAAGCTTCTGCTGTATTGGCGCCTTCCATATGCCCGTAGCCCGCTTCGTTGCCGAGAGACCAAAACTGCACGTTATACGGTTCCGGATGGCCGTTTTCCGCTCTCAGTTTCCCATACACAGTGGTTTCGTCACCATTACAGTATTCTACCCATTGTGCACTTTCTTCCGGCGTGTTCCATGTGGGATTCAACGTAATAAACGGTTCCGCACCAATCTCCCGACAGAGCGCAACGAAGTCATCGGTAGCGATCTCATGGAAATCGTACCCACCTGAGTGGGGCTGTGTTTCCAGCCACAGATAGGACTGCAGCGGCGCACGCATATTCCGGGACAGAAGACCGTCCTTCCAGTGATATTCTCCTGCGAAATTGCCGCCGGGCCAGCGAAGCAGTTTGATGCCCAGTTCCTTGATCTTTTCGATCACATCCAGGCGCATTCCATGAAAATTGGCAGAGGGCATCAGAGAGAGCGCGCCGATCATTACGGTACCGACTGAATCAAATGTAATCTCCAGCCGTGCTTCGGGATCTTCCACAGGAGAATGAAGTGACAACGTAACTTCGCGATAATCACCAGATTCTGCAGTGAAGGTTTTGCTGTCGTAAACAGTTTTGTCAGAACCGATCAGTGAGACGGTCAGTACATTTCCGGGGTAAGAACAGACTGCTGCAGTGAAATCATAATCGGTATCGGCGAGGAGATACAGATCCTTCTGTCCCATCCCGGTACGAACCGGCTGATAGTTGGTGATATATTGCGCGTTCTGTTCATGCATCCGGTGCATTTTGTATCCTTCACCATGTTTCGTGTAGGACGCACCGAAAGACAGTACAGGTTTTTTGCCAATAGCATACCATTCGTGGGCGCAGCCGTAACGCCCGGGTTTGCCGGTGAATTTCCGGTTCCGCAGTATTTCTGCAGAAAGACCGCTGTAAATACAGCCGCGGGTATGTTCCAGATTGTCTCCGAACAGCAAAGGGGAAATAGACTGTGAGGAAGCAGCATTGAGCGTAACAGTCATATCGGCTTCGGGTGCCTTCGGAACACTGTTTTCGGCCGAAGCAACCATGGGCAGATTGCTGGAATGAGAAGGATCATTCTGAGTACCATTGACAATATCTGAGATGCTGCAGTGAAACAGTTCAGCCATGTTTTTCAGGTTTTCGATATCCGGGCAGGACAAACCACGCTCCCATTTTGAGACAGCTTTGTCGGTGACGGAAAGATATTCCCCCAGTTCCTTTTGAGACAGATTCAGACGTCGGCGGGATGCCTGAATAAATGTTCCGGTTTTCTGCATATCCATAGAATGTACCTCTTCCTTTTTTTTTATTATAGCATATTTATAGAGGATTTTGTACCGACTGCTGGTTTAGAACCGTGGCGAATAACGGTTTCTGTTTGATGGTAACCGTTACAAAATATGATAGAAATGAATTGTAAACAATTACTTCAAATGTTGCAAACACCGAGCCAGTTTTGTACCCCAAAAATGATTTTTGCACCCAAATGCACCCATTGCAAAACAAAAGCTGTATTGCAAAACGTTAGACCCGAATTGTATCTTTTTTTGATTCTTCTCCCAGAGAAAAAGCCTTGAAACGATTGCGTTTCAGGGATGCAGACTGTCAAAAAACCGCTGCTTTTGGCTGCGGGGGATTATTTTATTGTTCCTTTTTCCGAAAGAATTGCATTCGATAGAAGATTAAGATATACTATTTGGCATACAGGAGGTGGCCGTATGGACGTTGAAATCCGGCAGGAAAGAATTTCTGCCGCAGAATATATTAATTTTCTCAATAGAACAGATTTAGGTTCCCAATATCCCAAGGAGCGCTTTGAGGAACGGATCAAAAAGCTCACTTCCAATGTGCCGATCAGCCTGATCGCCCGAAATCAGGAGCGGAAGATCATCGGCGTTTGCTTTGCCATTACGGATTTTGCTTATTGGCTTTTCCTTACTGATTTGGGCGTGGATCGATGCTATACAGGAAAGGGAATTGGAAAACGCCTGGTAGCCGCTGCCATGGAAGCCGCCGGCGGCACAGATGATATCATCATGTATACCTGCGCCAACGAAAATGCCATTCCCTTCTATGAAAAAATCGGTATGGTTCCCGCTCGCGATATGATGGAATACAATCATGTGCAATGGACCAACTTTACCGTAAAATAAATCCTTCAAAGGAGTTGTCCTGTCTATGATGCAATCTTCCTTCACCCTGCTGGACGGCGCCATGGGCACCATGCTCCAGGCGGCAGGGCTGCCCGCCGGGGCCAAGCCGGAAATCTGGAATATGACGAATCCTGAAACCGTGACCGCCATTCAAAAAAAATATATCGATGCAGGCAGCCACGTGATTTATGCCAACACCTTTGGGGCCAACCGATTAAAGCTGCAGGGCAGCGGATATACTGTAGAAGAAATCATCGACGCCGGGGTACGCGCCGCCAAAGAGGCCGCCGGAAGCCAGGCGAAAGTGGCACTGGATATCGGCCCTTTGGGGCAGCTGATGGCGCCCATGGGCTCCCTCCAATTTGAGGACGCCTATGATATGTTCCGGGAAATGCTGGTAGCCGGAGAAAAAGCCGGGGCTGATTTAGTGATTTTTGAAACCATGAGCGATCTTTCAGAAATCAAAGCCGCTATCCTGGCCGCCAGGGAGCATACCTCCCTGCCCATCTGGGCCACCATGACCTTTGAGCAATCCGGCCGCACCTTTGTGGGGGTGAGCGTGGCCGCTATGGGGCTTACGCTGTCCTCTCTGGGGGTGGAAGCCATGGGCTTTAATTGTTCCCTGGGCCCCCGTCAGCTTTTGCCCTTGGCGAAGGAGCTGGCCCAGTATACGGATGCGCCCCTGATCCTCAAGCCCAATGCCGGGCTTCCGGATACTGCTACCGGCGCCTATGCGTTCACGCCCCAGAATTTCGTGGAGGAATTGACGGAAGCAGCACAAATGGGCGTGCACATCTTTGGCGGCTGCTGCGGCTCCACCCCGGATTATATTGCTGCCTTAAAGGCCGCGCTGCCCGAAATGCCGGAAAAGGAAAAGCCTAAGAAAGAAAAAGACGGCGTATGCAGCGCGTCCATCGTGGAATCCTTGGATGAAATGCCCCGGATTGGCCGCTCCATTTCCCCGGAAAATCCGGAAGCTGCAAGCGCCGCTCGGGATGAGGATTGGGACAGTCTCACCGACCTGGCCATGGAAGATACGGACGAAGATGCTCAAGTCATTCAGGTGCATCTGCCCCTTGATTGCGAATCCTCTCTCCCCCAAGCAATTATATCCCTCCAGGCCGCCGTACGCCAGCCGCTTTTGCTGCGTGCGGAAGACCCTGACGCTCTCACTTCAGCGCTCCGGGCCTACAATGGCCGCCCCATGGCAGCCGTTACTTGCCCGGAAGCATTGGCCCTGTGCCGCCACTTTGGCGCCGTACCCGTTTATATTCGCAAGGAAAACGACCAGGAAACTTATTCTCTCGTCCCCTGACAGAAAGGAGCGCAATCTATGGATTTTTTTTCCATCGCTAAGGCCCGGCAATCCGGCCGGAATTATGATCCCAGCCGACCTGTAGAACAGGAAAAGCTAAGCGCCGTATTGGAGGCCGCCCGGCTTGCGCCCTCTGCCTGCAACGGCCAGCCCTATCATTTCACCGTGTGCCGGGGAGAAGCGGCCCGCCAGGTGGCCGAAGCCACCACCGGCATGGGCATGAATAAATTTGCCCTCCAGGCTCCGGTGCAGATCGTGATTTCGGAAGAAGATTACGTCACCTCCGCCGCCTTTGGCGCCCGCATCAAGAAAAACGACTACCGCTCCATCGATATTGGCCTCACCGCCGCCTATCTCACCGCCGAAGCCGCCGCCCAGGGGCTTTCCACCTGCATCCTGGGGTGGTTTGACGATGAGAAAATTCGGGAATTATGCGGCCTTTCCCATCCCGTGCGCCTGGTCATCTGCCTGGGGTATGGCAATGAAAAGGATACGCCCCGGGAAAAGAAGCGCAAGGAGATGCAGGAATTGGTCAGCTGGAAGGAATAAAATTTATTCTCCGCTTAGCAATGTGAAATGATTTTTACGGGCGTCCAGCACGCCCTCTTTTTTTAATTTGCTGATTTCTGCGGATAGCCCGCTCCTGTCCACCTCCAGATAATCCGCCAGTTCCTGCCGATCAAAGGGAATGAAAAAGCTGCTCCTCCCTTTCTGCTTGGCCTGCCACGTGAGATAGCTCATCAGTTTATCCCGGGTGGTGCGGCAGGATAAGATTTCCGCCCGCCTTTGCAGCATCAAATTTTTATCCGCCATGATCTTTAAAAGGTTATAGATGAGCCGGCTGTGAAAATGGCAGGCTTTGCTGCAGGTGGCCAGGATCTTTTGGCAATCCAATAAAAGCACCTGGCATTCCTCTGCCGCCGTCACCTGCACAGGCAGGGCCGCTACCCCTGCGCAGGCAAAGGCTTCTCCAAATAAATCCCCAGGGCCCGCAAGGCCTAAGATGCTCCTGTTGCCAAAGTAATCGGTTCTTTCAATTTGGGCTTGCCCCGAAAGCATGATCCCAATGTTCTTCGCTGGGCTGCCCTCTGAAAAAATAATCTGCCCCTTTGCAAATGATATTTCTTTGGCCCCCAGGCACTGAATCATACCCGGCATTTCTTCTTCGCCAATCTCCGCAAACAGGAGACTGCGGCAGAGGATTTCAAAATATTTTTTCATTTCTTTCTCCATTTGTTGAAAATTCAACATACCTTCCCCGTTCATTTTACTATAATTATGCCGTAAACATCAAGAAGGAATGGAAGGAAAATGTACATGATTAGAAAAATTATTCATATTAATGATGACCTTTGCAACGGATGCGGTGCCTGCGCCGCCGCCTGCCACGAGGGAGCCATCGGCATGGTGAACGGAAAAGCCAAGCTGCTCCGGGAAGATTACTGCGATGGCCTGGGAGATTGCCTGCCCGCGTGCCCCACCGGCGCCATTACCTTTGAAGAAAGGGAAGCCCCTGCCTATAATGAAGCTGCCGTGCTGGAATCCAAGAAAAAGAAGGAAGAAAGCAAAGCAGGCAAGCTTCCTTGCGGCTGTCCCGGCACCCACGCCAAAGCCATTGCCCGGGCCGCCTGCCCCGCTCCCGCCGCGGCTCCCCAGGCCCCTGCCGGAAGCCAGCTTCGCCAGTGGCCGGTGCAGATCAAATTGGTACCGGTAAACGCGCCTTATTTTAACGGCGCCCATCTGCTCATCGCTGCCGATTGCACCGCGTATGCCTACGGAAATTTCCATCAGGAATTTATCCGTAACCGCATCACCTTGATCGGCTGCCCCAAGCTGGATGAAGGAGACTATACCGAAAAGCTCACTCAGATCATCGCCCGAAATGATATCAAGAGCGTTACCATCGTGCGCATGGAGGTGCCCTGCTGCGGCGGCATCGAAAACGCCGCCAAGCGTGCTCTGCAGCAAAGCGGCAAGTTCATCCCCTGGCAGGTGGTCACCATCTCCACGGACGGCAGAAAGCTGGATTGATTTGTCAACCCCTTCCCCATTTTCTCCCGCGGCTTATGCTGCGGGTTTTTTCTTTATTCTGCTGACAAATGCATCAATTTTGTGTATAATAGAAAAAACACGCAATGGGAGGGAAACTAGTGATCTATCTTCGCACCTTCACCTTCCCATCCCTCACTTCCCGGGAATTATTTTTAAACGGCATCAAGCGTACCTGCTACACCACCGTATATCCCTTTCACCTGTTTGAACTCATGGAGCTGCCCGAATTCACCTTTGAACCCATCACCATTTTCTGCGGCGGCAACGGCTGCGGAAAAAGCACCCTGCTCAACGTGATCGCAGGCAAGCTGGGCATCCCCCACGATACCGTTTATAACCGCTCCAATTTTTTTGAAGATTATGTAAACCTATGCGATTATGAATCCCACGGCCCTGCCCATGCATTGACCGATGGAAAAATTATCACCAGCGATGATGTGTTTGATTACCTGCTCAACATCCGCAATCTGAATGAGGGTATCGATAGCCGCCGGGAAGAAGTATTTTCCGAATATGTGCAGACCCGGAAGGAGGGCTACACCTTCCGCACCATGGCGGATTATGAAGATTTAAAGCGCTTTAATGCCGTGCGAAGAAACACCCAATCCGCCTATGTGCGCAGCCGGGTAATGAGCAATGTGCCGGAAAAATCCAACGGCGAAAGCGCCCTTGGCTATTTCACCGAGGCCATCCGTGAAAATGCCCTGTATCTGTTGGACGAGCCGGAAAACAGCCTGTCCGCCGAAAAGCAGATGGAGTTGGTGAAGTATCTTTCCGATTCTGCCCGGTTCTACGGCTGCCAATTTATTATCGCCACCCATTCCCCCTTTATTCTGGCCGCGCCGGGGGCCAAGCTCTATAATCTGGATGCAGTGCCGCCCACGCCCCAGAAATGGACGGAGCTAAAAAATATTCGGGCCTATTTTGATTTTTTCATGGCCCATCGGGATGAATTTTAATTCGGGAGGATCGCAGCAATGAAAGTAATTTTCCCTGCTGAAGGGCAAATTGCGGATCGCCAATTCAAATACGCCGTAATCGCCGCCCGCTATCAGGATCAATGGATTTTCTGCCGTCATAAGGCCCGGGATACCTGGGAAATGCCCGGCGGGCACCGGGAGGCAGGCGAAACGCTTCTTGAAACTGCTAAGCGAGAATTAATGGAAGAAACCGGCGCCCTGGAGGCCGAATGCAAGCCCATTGCCCCTTACAGCGTGATCCGGGAGGATGAAACCAATTACGGCATGCTCTTTTTTGCCCAGATCACGAAAATGGGCGCGCTGCCAAAGGAATTTGAAATCGGGGAAATCAAGGGCTTTGATCTGCCCCCTTCCCATCTCACCTATCCCGATATCCAGCCTGCTCTTTACCACAAGGTGCAGGAATGGCTGAATCTGCAAAGCAATGCGGATGAATTATGGGATGTGTACGATGAAAACCGGAATCTCACCGGGCGGCTCCACCGCCGGGGCGATCCCATGCCTAAAGGGGATTATCATCTTTCCGTGCACATCTGGATGCTAAACAACGAAGGAAAATTCCTCCTCACCAAGCGCACTGCCAACAAAGGCTTTCCCCTGATGTGGGAAAGTACGGGCGGCTCCGCCCTGGCCGGGGACGACAGCCTCTCCGCCGCCATCCGGGAAGTGAAGGAAGAAACCGGGCTGATGCTGGATCCTCAAAAGGGCCAATGCCTTATTTCCGGCAGGGGCAAGGACGCTTTTTTCGATGTGTGGCTCTTCCGCCAGGATTTCAACCTGGAAGACGTGGTATTTCTGGAGGGAGAAACCTGCGGCGCCATGTATGCCTCTGTAGATGAAATCAGAAAAATGGCCAAGGACGGAACCATGGTTCCTTATGGCTATTTGGAAGAACTGTTATCCAAACTGTAATAATATTTAAAGGAGGAAATAAATATGTCTCAGTCTGTATTTTATCAAAAGGAAGCGCCCTCTTACGGGCATTATGATGTGGTGGTATTGGGCGGCGGCCCTTCCGGCGTATGCGCTTCCATTGAAGCGGCCCGGAACGGCGCCAAGGTGCTTCTGATCGAAGGCACCGGCATGCTGGGCGGCATGGCTACCAACGCCCTGGTGGGCCCCTTCATGACCAACTATGACCGGGAAGGCAACCGCCCGGTGGTGGGCGGCCTGTATCGGGAGATCATTGAGCGCCTGGCCGAAACCTCTTCTTCCATCCTGCCCGAGCACACCGATTCCCCCTCCATCCACACCTCCTTCATCGGCAAATATCACCGCCACGTCACCCCCATCGATTCCTTCATGCTCCAGATCGTGCTGGATGATATGGTGAAGGAAGCCGGGGTGGATCTGCTCCTTTACACCCGCTTTGTGGATTGCATCTGCGAAAACGGCAAAATCAAATCCGTGGTGCTGGCAGCCCTGGAAGGCCTGCGCAGCGTATCCGCCGATTTGTTTATTGATTGCACCGGTAATGCGGATGTGGCCGTTGCCGCCGGCGTGCCCACCTGGAAGGGCGATGAAAATACCGGTATCCCCCAGCCCGGCACGCTGATGTTTGAAGTGGATCAGGTGAATGACGAGGCTTATTCCGCCCGGCCCGAATATCCCGTCAAGGCCTACCGCACCCCTCAGCACGGCGTATACAAAGTAAATCATTATCACGTATACGATATCGACGCCGCCGATTCCAGGAGCATGACTGCCGGCCACATTGAAGGCCGCAAGCAGATTCTGGATGCCTATCACGTGCTTCACGATAAAACCCCCGGCTTTGAAAATGCCCGGATCAGCCGCACCCCTTCCGTGCTGGGCATGCGGGAAAGCCGCCATATTGAGGGAAAATATCTGCTCACCATCCAAGATGTGAACCAGGGCGTGAAATTTGAGGATCGGGTGGCCGCCTATGCCTTTGGTATGGACGTGCACAGCCGCACCAGCGAAACTCCCACCGGCAATTTCGAGGTGGAAGTGGCGGAAGTGTATTATATCCCCTATCGCTCCATGGTGCCTGTAAACTGCGATAATCTGCTGGTATCGGGCAAAACCATCTCCTCCCAATCCCAGGCGGCAGGGGGCCTTCGGGTGATGCCCTGCGCCATGGCCCTGGGCCAGGCAGCAGGCGCGGCGGCAGCCATTGCCCTCAAGGATCAGGTAACTCCCGAGCATGTTTCCGTTGAAAAGCTGCATGAAACGCTGCTGAGCCACGGTGCCATTCTGGATTAAATATTTTTCAGGCAGGCCTCGGCCTGCCTGTTTTTTTGAGGTGATCATATGATTTCCTATCAGGCAGATTATACCTATCTTCCCTCCGGAGGAGAAAAGATTTTCACCGTCACCTTGCTTCCCGCGGCCAAAGGGAAGTTTCCCGTAGTCATCATGCGCTCTCCTTACGTGGATAACTACGAAGAATGGCCGGAAGCCGATATTGCCATGAATTATCTGAATGCCCACAGGGCCTGGCTGCGCAGGGGCTATGCCCTGGTGATTCAACACTGCCGGGGCCGGGGCAAAAGCACGGGGGACTGCATCCCCTATATCAATGAGCGGGAGGATGGGCTGAACCTGCAAGCCTGGGTTCGCCAGCAGCCCTTCTACAATGGCGAAATTTATTTCAAAGGCGGCAGCTACACCACCTCCGTTCATTATCTCACCGCCCCCTTTGCGGATGATATCAAGGGCGCCATCTTCGGCGTGCAGGATTCCGACCGCTATAACGCCACCTACCGCAACGGCTTTTTCAAAGCGGGACTCCACGGCAACTGGTATGTGAGCATGTACAAGGCTAAGTCCCATATGAAAAAGAATTTCACCCCGGTTTCCTATGATCTTTTGCCCCTTCGGGATTTCTGCCGGACGGTATTCGGAGAAGAGGTGCCCTCCTTCCAGGAAAAGCTGCGGCAGAATAAGCCCGACGATCCCGTGTGGAATACCTGCAACGGCATCTCCAACACCCGGGGCGTCACCGATCACGCCCATTTTCCCATCCTATTTACTACCGGCTTCTATGACATCTACACCGGGGGTATTTTCAGCATGTGGCGGCAGATGAATGCGGAAAACAAGGCCCGTTCTGCCATGATCGTATCCCCCTACGATCACGGGGATCGCTGCAACAATGAAACTTCCATGGCCTTTGAAAAGGGAAAACGCACGGAACAATTCGGCGAAGAATATGAGATCGATTGGCTGGATTCCATCCG
>SVGW01000091.1 GCA_015056125.1 Clostridiales bacterium
TCCTATATCAATTTACGACCGCAAAAATAGGCTTTCCATCCCTTTTCACAGGGCTGGAAAGCCATTTTTGCAGTAAATGTGATGGATCGAATGGAAGACGGCTTTAGCTGACTTCCATTCGCAGTTTGTCGAAAATACTTTTTCGACAAACTAAGTCCGGTGCCGGAAAGGCACCGGATTTTTTCATATCATCCCTCTGTGGGCGCAATACCATGCAATTCCTTTTAGAGCCGCCGCAACAATCAAAATAATATATGCCGTGTAAAACGCGCTCATATCAAACAGCGCCGCGGTGCAGGTGATTCCCAGAAGCAGCACCAGCAGGATATCCATCACCAATCCGCCGCTCTTATCATGGAGAGCACGGTTTCTTTCATCCTGCTCCTGCACCTGCTTTTCTTTCAGCTTCAACCGATCCTTCAGTAGTTTTTTATTATACCAAATCCGGTATCCTGCATAGATCAGGCCCCCAAAGAAAATGATTCTGCTGGCCTTCTCTGCCAAGGGCGTCATCATCCGGGAATCCCCTCCCCCCAGCTCTGCAACGACCACCATATAAATCAGCATAGCGATGACCAGCCCCCATAACAAACGAATCCGCAGCCGGATGCGATCGGCATAGGTTCTTTTCTTGCCTGTTTTCATCTTTCTTCTTCCTCCTTTTTCAGGTTTTCCTCCAGGCAGCAAAGCGCTTCCACCGTCACCCCAAATACTTTTGCCATTCGGTAGGCCAGCATCAGCGATGGGCTATACTGCTCCTTTTCAATGGAAATAATGGTGCGGCCGGATACCTGTACCCTGTCTGCCAGCTGCTGCTGGGTCCATCCTTTGGCCAGCCGCAGCTCCTTCACCTTTGTTTTCATTTACCCACCCCCATCATGAAGTATACTTCACACGAAGCCAACTTCATATTAACCGATTTTCTTTTTCCTGTCAAGCCCCCTGCATAATCTTTGCTCCCTTTTTTCATACTAATTCCAGCAAGATAGAAAGCAAAGAGGGATGCGCATGAAAGAAACGTCCTGGGATCCTCAAATGTCGGGAGTGCTGACGGAGGATTTTGCAAAAAGCCTGCGTTTGATCCGGCAGGCCACTCATGCGGATACAAGCGAGGATGTGCACATCCATCGCTTCCGCATTCTGGGCCATCATGCCGCCCTGATTTTTATTGACGGCATGGCCAATGATACGAAAATTCAGCATTTTATTCTTTTGCCTGCTTTCCAGGCGCCGCCCTTGCCGGAGGGCATGGCCCTGGAAGATCATTTGATGGAGCATGTGCTGCCCCTGGGTTCAGTCACCCATTCCGCCCAGCTCTCCTCCGTGCTGCCGCGCATTTTTGCCGGGGACGCCGCGCTCATCGTGGACACCATGCCCGGGGCGCTGATTGCCGACGTGAGGGGCTATGCCAAGCGAGCGTTGAACCAGCCCATCAATGAATCGGTGGTGATGGGGCCCCACGAAGGCTTCACCGAATCCCTCCGGGATAATGTGGTATTGATCCGGCGGCTGATGAATACCCCCGCTCTCATCAGCGAGCAGATGACCGTTGGCCAGAAAACCCCCACTCGGCTCTGCCTATTATACCTGGATGGAATCGCCCGGCAGGAAACGCTGGATGAAGTGCGTAGGCGCATTCAGGGCTGCAATGTGGATTATGTATCCTCCATCGGCATGCTGGAGCAGCTCATTGAGGATAAGCCCTTTTCTCTCCTGCCCCAGGTGGCCGCTACCGAGCGCCCCGACCGGGCGGTGAGCTTTCTAAACGAGGGGCAAATCGTGATCGCCATGGAAAATGCCCCCAATATTATCGCCGTGCCCATGGGGCTGATGCATCTGTACCATGCCCCGGATGACAGCGCCCTGCGCTGGCAGTATGGCACTTTCCTTCGGCTTTTGCGGCTGGTAGGCATTGTATTGGCGCTGCTGCTTCCCTCCCTTTTTGTGGCGCTCACCATCTATCACCCGGAAGGAATGCCCTTATCGCTTCTCACATCGGTATTGGAATCCCAAGCCCGGGTGCCCCTATCTCTTTTTTCTTCCATGCTGCTGATGCTCCTGGTATTTAGCCTGATCAATGAAGCAGGCGCCCGGATTCCCGGCGCCATGGGCGGCAGCCTCTCCATCGTAAGCGGCTTGATTCTGGGCCAGGCGGCGGTGGATGCGGATCTATTCAGCCCCCTAATCATTATCGTGGTGGCCATCAGCGGCCTTGGCAGCTATGCGGTGCCCTCCTTTTCCCTCACCCTTTCCCTGCGCCTGTTTCAGCTATTGCTGGTGATTGCTGCCGGAGTAGCCGGATACCTGGGGCTGGTGCTGGGGCTGTTTTTCCTTCTCATGCGCATGGCGGGGCTCACCAGCATGGGCCATCCCTACTTTGCCCCCATTGCGCCCCAGCGCCCTGCCAACCCGGATAGCGTGATCCGCCTGCCCATTTGGCGGCAGCGGCTACGGGGCGCCATCAGCAATCCCTTTCATATCACCCGTTCCTTTGGCCCCATGCGGGCCTGGGACCAGTCCAAGGAGAAAAAATGACAGGCAAATCATCATTTCAGCAAACCGCCACCCCCGTGCACACCATGGATGATATGCTTTCCCAGCGCTCCCGCGCTCTGGCCCTGGATCAGTGCGCCCTGAGCGGGGTGAGCCTGTATGGGCAATTGACCATTGGCATTGCCTTTTATCTCTATGCCCATGTGAGCACACCGGGTTATCTATCCATCCTGATTACGCTGCCCTATTTATTGCTCATGAGCCTGGGAGGATGGTGGCTGGCCCGGCAGACGCCATCCAGCGAAAACGCCATCCAGTGGGCCGTAGGAAAAAAAGCGGAAAAGCCCCTGTCCCTTTGCTTTTCTCTGATTTTTCTCCTGGATGCCCAATTGGCCTTCTATGCGCTCACTGCCATGATGCAAAACGTACTCCCCGATATGAGCACCTTTTTCATCTCCCTGGCTGTAGCGCTTACCACGGCCATCACCATCAGCGGCGGAGATGAATATGCCCTGCATAGGCTCACCCGATTCCTGCGGTGGATTTTTCTATTGGTATTTCTCTATTGCGCTATCACCAGCCTGCCCTATGGCAGCATCGGGCATCTTTTTCCCCTACTGGGCCACGGCACAGGCTCTATTTTTCAGGGCGCGCTATGGATGTGCGGATGCCTGGGCGGCGCGGCCTGCCCTCTGATCATGCCCCAGCAGGCCAGCACCCACTCCGCCCTCTGCGAAAAGAGGGGTGCCTTCCTCCGGCCCCAGTTCTTTGCTCTTTTGGCTGGCGCATGCACCGCCCTGCTCAGCGCCTATCTCATGCCCGTATACGCCCTGGCACGCCCCGAAACCCTGGGCTGGCGGATGCTGCTGATTACCCACGTAAACCCCTCTCAAATGGGCTGGTCCCTGTTTTTATGCGGGCAAATGTTTTTGATGCTGATCACCCTTTCCGCCGGAGTGACCCGGGCAGCCGCCCTGATTACCCACACCTTGCGTCAAAAAAATCATAAACCCTTTCTGATTACACTGCTGCTCTTTTTCCTGCTTCCCATAGCCGCGCTGGATTTAAGCGCCATGGATGCGCTGCTGATTCAAATTGCGCCTTTTCGCGGGATTGCGGCGCTTTTACTCATGCTGCTTTTGCTCCTATGCGGCTTGATCAAAAAAAGAAAAGCCGCCGGGAAGGAGGCGGGTGCATGAAAAAAATAATCTTTTTATGGTTGCTGCTTCTTTGCCTTTTTCTTTCCGGCTGCATGAGCCGGGATCTGGAGGAGCAGCTGCTGGTGATCGTGCTGGGCATTGATGAAACGGAAGAAGGCAATGTGCGCATCACGGTAAAGGTGCCCAGCAATTCAGATTCGGGCAGCAGCCCGCCCAGCACCGGGGAAGGGGAGGCCGCCTCAGGGGGCGAGCAGATGGGCTATCTGCTTCTGGAAGCCACAGGCAAGGAATTTTCAGATGCCGTGAACCTGCTCCACGCCACCACCCCCCGCACCTTAAATTTTAGCCAGACCAGAGAAGTGGTGATCGGAGAAAAAGCCGCGCAAAACACTGATTTTTCTTCCCTTCTCCACGATATCTACGCCCTGCCCCGGATGCGCGCCCAGGCGGCGCTGATCATTTGTAAGGACGATGCCAACAGCTTCGCCACCGAGCAAAAGCCCTATGTGGGCATGCGGCTGAGCCGCTATGTGGAAACCACCCTTTCCAACTACACCGGAAAAGGCTTTGTGCCCAATATCAGCCTGGGCGAAGGGCTGCGGGATTTGGGCTACGGCTTCCGGGACCCCCTTTTAATCTACGCCGCCGTGAATAATTATCAGCATTCCCAATCCCCCGATACGGAAAACGTGCTAGATGCCACAGCAGGCACCCTGCCCCGGAAAAGCGTGAGCCCGGTGGAATTTTTCGGCGCAGCGGCCACGGACGGCGTCAGTGTGAGCGGCGTGCTCACCGGCTACGAAATGGCCCTGATCCATTTGATTCACGGGGATGTGCAATCCCTGAATATCCAGGCAGATTCCCAGGTGCCCGTGCCCATCTATGCCCGCTTGCCCGCCACCTTATCGGTGGATCTTGATACCACCCCTGCCACATTGCGTATTATCATTGCCTGCGAAGCGCATTACTCCGCCGGCCTTTCCCTGGATTCCGCTGCCTTGGCCAATATACTCAAACAGGATATTGAAAGAACCGTTCGCCGGTTACAGGATATGCGCTGCGATGGGGTAGGCTTTGGCAATCTGGCCGTAAAAAAATTTGCCACGGTGGCGGAATGGGAAGCCCTTTCCTGGCGGGAGGTATACTGCAGCGCCCAGGTGGAAGCCCAGGTGACCGTGCAGTTGCGGGAAAACTAAAAAAGCGAAAGGAATATACCTTCCGCTTTTGTCATTTCATCCCGCATAAATCTTTAATCACTTCACCGGCCAGGATCATCCCCATCACCGGGGGCACAAAGGATAGGCTACCCGGCAGATGCCTGCCCCCATCCACAATATCCTCCAAGGGCCGCATGGGCGGCTCGGTGGAATACACCACCTTGTGCCTTTCAATGCCCCGCTTTTTCAGCTGGCTGCGCATCACCCTGGCCAGAGGGCATACGCTGGTTTCATACAGATCGGCCACCTGAAACCGGGTCGGATCCATCTTATTGCCCGCACCCAGGGCACTGATGATGGACACGTTCAGTCGATGGGCCGTTTCAATCAAAAGCACCTTGGCAGATACCGTATCAATGGCGTCCACAATATAATCGAAAACAGAAAAATCAAATTCCGCCGCCGTTTCCGCGCAGTAGAATACCTGCTTTACTTCCACCTGCGCTTCCGGATTGATATCCAGCATCCTTTCTTTCATCACTTCCGCCTTGGGGCGGCCCACAGTGGAATGAAGGGCAGGAAACTGGCGGTTGATATTGCTCATGCTCACATCATCGTTATCTACCAGCGTCAGTTTGCCAATCCCGCCCCGGGCCAGAGCCTCCACACAGGCAGAGCCCACGCCGCCTACGCCAAACACCGCCACATGGGCATTTTTCAGTTTTTCCATGGCTGCGTCCCCCAGGAGCAGCGCCGAGCGGGAAAATTCTTCTTGCATACTTTCTTCCTTCAAAAACAGGGGCGGCAAAGCCGCCCCCTATCGTTTCAATCGCCTTAAGCCATGCAACAGTTATCTCCTTTGGTACCCTTAGAACCGCTGCATATCTTCGATATACTGCTTCAGTTCCGCCACGGGTACGCGCTTTTGTTCCATGGTATCGCGGTCGCGAACGGTAACAGTGCCCGTTTCTTCGGTTTCAAAGTCCACGGTGATGCAGATGGGGGTGCCCACTTCGTCCTGACGACGATAGCGCTTGCCGATGGAGCCGGTTTCATCGTAGTCCACCCGGAAATACTTGCACAGATCTTCGTAGATTTCGGTGGCCAGGCCGCCCAGCTTATTCTTCTGCAGGGGAAGCACAGCCGCCTTGAAGGGCGCCAGAGCGGGATGCAGATGCAGCACCGTGCGCACGTCGTTCTTTGCTTCGTCCAGCACTTCTTCATCGTAAGCGTTGCACAGGAAGGTAAGCACCAGGCGCTCAACGCCCACAGAGGGCTCCACGCAATAGGGAATGAATTTTTCATTGGTCACCGGATCCATGTATTCCAGGGATTTGCCGGAATGATCCATATGCTGCTTGAGGTCATAGTCGGTACGATCCGCAATGCCCCAAAGCTCGCCCCAGCCAAAGGGGAAGAGATATTCAAAGTCGGTGGTCGCCTTGGAATAGAAGGCCAGCTTTTCAGGCTCATGATCCCGAAGCCGCAGATTTTCTTCCTTGATGCCCAGGTTCAGCAGCCATTCCTTGCAGAAGGAGCGCCAGTAATTGAACCATTCCAGATCCTCGCCGGGCTTGCAGAAGAATTCCAGCTCCATCTGCTCAAATTCCAGCACGCGGAAGATGAAGTTGCCAGGGGTGATCTCATTGCGGAAGGACTTACCGATCTGGCAGATACCGGCAGGCAGCTTCTTGCGGGTGGTGCGCATGGCGTTGAGGAAATTTACAAAGATACCCTGGGCCGTTTCGGGGCGCAGGAGCACTTCGGAAGCAGAGGCCTCGTTCACGCCCAGATGGGTTTTGAACATGAGGTTGAACTGACGGATGCCGGTGAAATCCTTCTTGCCGCATACGGGGCACTTGATATCGTGCTCGGCGATATAGGCTTCCAGCTCTTCATTCTTCCAGCCGTCGCCGGTTTCGGCGCCGCCAGTGAAATCTTCGATCAGCTTATCCGCACGGAAGCGGGCCTTGCAGGCTTTGCAGTCCATGAGGGGATCGTTAAAGCCGCCCACATGGCCGGAGGCCACCCACACTTCCCGGTTCATGAGAATGCCGCAGTCCAGCCCGGTGTTATACTTGCTTTCCTGCACAAACTTCTGCCACCAGGCCTTTTTGATATTGTTTTTGAATTCCACGCCCAGAGGGCCGAAATCCCAGGTATTGGCCAGGCCGCCGTAAATATCGCTGCCCGGGAAAATAAAGCCCCGATTCTGGCAAAGGGCCTTGAGCTTATCCATCGTCAACTGTGCCATAACAACACACACCTTCCATAAGTATTCGTTTCATTATAGCCGTTTCCGGGGATTTGGTCAAGGAAAGATTGAGGAAACAGGCCCTGACGCAGAAAATTCTTTTTCTTTTTTATTGACAAGCCGCATGCGCTGTGTTATATTTTTCTTGTGTTAGCGTAAACTAACTCCCAACTTCTTCATCCGCTCGCCGATGGCGATTTTATTTTCTTTCAAGGTTAGCATAAACTAACCAAAGGAGAATTTCCGTGTCAGAGGAATTGTTGATTCGTCACTGCGCTCCCACTTTGGCCTCCATCAAAACGGGCAGCCTGTTTAACTGCCGCTATGAATCCCAGGAAGCCATGCTGGAAAGCATTCGCAGCATGAACCGCCGCCTTTGCAAAAAAGGACTGCGTTTTTTGCCCCTCCAGTACCGGGAGGGGCTGGGGCTGATCTATGCCTATCGGCCCAGCAAGCTTTGCCAGGATTTAAGCCACGAAGCGGCCCACCGCCTTTTGGACAGCTGCGGCTATTGCTGTCAAAATCCCAATCGCTGCCTGGTGCACTTAAAAAAGCGGCTGGCGGCCCAGGCCGCCTTTCCCCACGAAATCGGCCTATTTTTGGGATATCCGCCGGAGGATGTGGAAGGCTTTATGCAGCAAAAGAAGGCCAAGTGTACCGGATATTGGAAGGTATACGGAGACGTGGCTGCCGCTCAGCGTACCTTTGAGCGCTATAAAAAGTGTACGCGGCTTTACCTGGAGCAGTGGAAAAAGGGCAATGCCCTGGAAAAGCTCACCGTGGCCCTGTGATTTTCCCCCTTTCATTTTGGAAAAGCCTCTTTCATGCCCTTGCAAATCAGGCAAAAAATGCTATAATAGGAATGGCAAAATTCTCATGAAAGAAGGAAATCATTATGAAAAAGGTTCTCGTTGAAACTTCTGCCCGTCACGTGCATGTGTCTCAGCAGGATTTGGAAGTATTGTTCGGCGCCGGCTATGAGCTGCATCCCAAGAAGGATCTTTCCCAGCCC
This sequence comes from Clostridiales bacterium, assembly GCA_015056125.1. Lineage (GTDB taxonomy): Bacteria > Bacillota > Clostridia > Christensenellales > Aristaeellaceae > RUG563. The sequence goes on from SVGW01000091.1 coordinate 8,077, forward strand.
GGTCAGTACGCCTGCGAAGAACGCGTAGACGTAGTAGGCCCCAAGAAATCCATCCCCGGCGTAAGCATTCTGGGCCCCGTGCGCCCCGCCACCCAGGTTGAAATCTCCCTCACCGATGCCCGCTCCATCGGCGTGGCCGCCCCCATCCGCGAATCCGGCGATATCGCCGGCTCCGGCGCCTGCAAGCTGGTGGGCCCCAAGGGCGAAGTGGAAATCAAGGAAGGCGTGATCGCCGCCAAGCGCCACATCCATATGACCTGCGCCGATGCCGAAGAATTCGGCCTGAAGGATAAGGATGTTGTAGGCGTGAAGGTGGAAACCAACGGCCGCGCCCTGACCTTTGGCGATGTGGTGGTTCGCGTGAGCGATAAGTTCGCCCTGGCCATGCATATCGATACCGACGAATCCAACGCCGCCTGCGCCGCTCCCGGCACCATGGGCGAAATCGTAAAGTAATATTCCTGCTTCAGTTTGACCCGAGATATTTTCAATATCTCGGGTCAATTTCATATTGCAAAGGAGGATAAATGATGAAGGCCTGTATCATTCAGCCCCCTTATTCAAGGGACCTGTCGCATTCCGACGCGTATTTTCAATATAAATTGCAGTTGCTGGATAATTGTGATGCGTCCATAGATCTTATCGTATTGCCGGAATACAGCGATGTCCCCTGCGCCACGACCACCAGGGAAGAAACGCTCCATTATCATCGCAAATACATCAACGTGCTTTTGGATAAATGCCGGGAAACCGCCCAAAGATGCGGGGCGATTGTATTTGTAAATGCTCTGTGCGAAATCAACGGCAATTACAGAAATACCACCTATGCTTTCAATGAAAAAGGAGAACTGGCGGGACAATATTTCAAAAGACACCTGCCGCCCCTTGAACAGGAAACCTTGGAGCTGGATTCCGATTACACCTTTCAATTTTCCCAGCCCTACATTCTGGAATTGAACGGCCTGCGCTATGGATTTTTGACCTGCTATGATTTCTATTTTTACGAAGCATTCGCCAATATCGCCAAAGAAAAGGTGGATATCATCATTGGCTGCTCCCTCCAGCGCAGCGACAGCCATGATGCTATTGAAACCATGTGCCGTTTCCTGGCCTACAACACCAACGCCTATGTGCTGCGCTCATCAGTAAGCTTTAGCGAAGATTCCAATATTTGCGGAGCCAGCATGGCGGTATCTCCTTACGGCAAAGTGTTGACCAATATGAAGGGCAAATTCGGCATGACGACGGTGGAATTTGATCCTAAAGATAAATATTATAAACCCGCCGGTTTTGGCAATCCCGATGCCGCGCATTATGAATACATTGAGTACGGAAGAAAGCCGTGGCAGTATAGGCCGTCCGGCAGCGCCATGATCCGCAATGAACACACACTGGGCTATCCGCGGGTTTGCGCGCACAGAGGCTTCAGCGTAATCGCTCCGGAAAACAGCATGCCCGCTTTCGGCGCCGCCATCGCCCTGGGCGCGGAAGAAATCGAATTTGATTTGTGGCCTACTGCGGATGGAGAGATCGTATCGATTCATGACAGGAGCCTGGATAGAATAAGCGATGGAACGGGCCTGGTAACCGATCACACCTTGAAAGAGCTGGAAAGCTATGATTTCGGCGTCAAATTCAGCGAAAAATTCCAGGGGCTACGCATCGTGAAATTCGAAGATATCTTGCGCAAATTTTCCAGCCAGGTTATCATGAATATTCACATCAAGCCCCTCAGCTATGACGATACCCCCTACCCCATTGACGCCATGAAGAAGATCGTAGCGTTGCTCAGAGCTTATAACGCAGAAAAGCATGCCTATTTCATGCTTGAAACCGATGCCCAAATCCAGCAATTCAAGCAATACGCGCCGGATATCCCTATCTGCGTGGGGCATTTGAAGGCTCGGCCCTGGGAAATTGTTGACCGCGCTATTCAGTTTAGCTGCGAGAAGGTACAATTGTTCAAGCCTTACTTCAACCAGGAAATGATTGATAAGGCCCATGCCCACGATATAAAATGCAATATTTTCTGGTCGGATGATCCCGAAGAAACTAAAACGTTTCTGGAAATTGGCATTGATACCATACTGACCAATGATTATCAACGCATTTCTCAGTGCGTAGAAAGATAAGGCATAAAGAAAAAAGAGCTCTCTTCACAAAATGGAAGAAAGTTCTTTTTTTAGATTTTTTTCAATCGAATAAAAAAACCCGCCATGCGGCGGGATTTCAGCCTGTCAAAAAACCCCTGGGATGCGTCGAAGGGCCGCTGCCCTTCGACTGTAATCCGCAGCCGGCGACATGCGCGGCGGCGAGGAGCGGAAGTATTCCGCTTCCTATATCAATTTACGACCGCAAAAATAGGCTT
>SVGW01000092.1 GCA_015056125.1 Clostridiales bacterium
CAAAAATAGGCTTTCCATCCCTTTTTCACAGGGCTGGAAAGCCATTTTTGCAGTAAATGTGATGGATCGAATGGAAGACTGCTTTAGCTGACTTCCATTCGCAGTTTTTATGTGCCCGTGAAATTGCTTTTCCGTTTCCTTAAGTTTCTTGCGGAAACCCCAAGGGTTTATAAATCCTGCGCGTCGCATACCGGAGTCCAGAGGACGATGTCCTCTGGCGAGGGGTACAGGGGGCGCGAAGCCCCCTGCTCCCGGTCACACCCTCATTCCTGCTGCAATTCAGCAAACTTGGCGGCCATGGTGGGGTTGTTGCGGGTAAGCTTTTTAATGGAAAGATCCTCTGCCTTGCTGTTGGCCAGGCGCAGGTTATTTTCAGAAGAAAGCAGGGCTTCCTTGGTTTTTTGCAGATGATCGATGGTCTTGTCGATTTCCTCAATGGCTTTGTGGAACTTTTCGCTGGCCAGGCGGTAATTCCGGGAAAACTTTTCCTTAAAATCGTTCATATCCTCTTCAAAATGGGATATATCAATATTCTGGCTGCGGATCACGGCCAATTCCTGGCGCACCTGGAGGGAATTGCGGGCAGCATTGCGCAAAATGGTAATCAGGGGGATAAAAAACTGGGGCCTGATCACATACATCTTTTCATATTTATGAGACACATCCACAATGCCCGAATTATACAGCTCGTTATCCGCCTCCAGCATGGTCACCAGTACCGCATATTCGCATTTCTTTTCCCGCCGGTCTTTATCCAACTCCTTAAAGAAATCCTCATTCTTGTGCTTGGTGACGGTTTGGTCGGCCTCGTTTTTCATTTCAAACATGATAGAGATAAATTCCAGGCCGCTTTCATCATATTCCCGGAAGATATAATCTCCCTTGCTGCCGGTGCGAGCGTCGTTGTCCTTTTCAAAATAGGCGTTCTGAAAGCCCGTGGCCCGCAGGCGGTTGAATTCGATCTCGCAGTGCTGCTCCAGATTTTCGCCCAGCATTTTGGTGGACTGGCGCGCCTTAAAATCCTTATAATAGCTAATCAAATCATCCTTCATTTTCAGCTGATGCTCATAGCTTTCCCGAAGGGATTTTTCATTGAGAATGGTTTCCCGCCGGTCGGTTTCCATTTGCGCGGTCATTTCATAAATCTGCTTTTCCTTGGCTGCCAGTTCCTTGTCCTTCTGGGAAAGCGCCCTTTCCACCGCCAGCTGCTTTTCATTTTCCGCAGCCCGCAATTTCCCCTCCAGTTCCAATTGCTCCATGGCGTTTTGGGCCAGGGTATCCTTATAGGCATTTTCCATTTCCGCCCGGGCGATTTTCACAGCGCTTTCCTTTTCCCGGGCCATTTGGCCCACCCGCGCCTCCATTTCTTTAGAAAATTCATGATCCCTTACCTGCTTCACAATGGCGGCGTAGCCCATTTCATCCACCTTGAACACCTCGCCGCATTTGGGACACTTGATTTCCTGCATATCAAAAAGCCTCCTGCGCTGCCATGATTATTCGTCCCTGCCCATTACTTCCCATTCAATCAGGGACGCGAAGCCGGGAACCCCTTCGCATTTTTCCAGACGCTCCAATCTGATCCAGCGGACGGTGTGCCGTCCCAGGGCAATATGCTGCCTGTCCCCGGTTTTTTCCAGGGTAAAGGCCATCTGGCTGCCATCGCTCATCGCCGCATACCCATGGGACCAATACGAATCGTGGGGAAAATCCGCCCGCAGCGTCAGCACCATTTCATCCACCTGAACCTCACGGCCGAAATCCAGCAGGCACCAGGCGTCCTCCCGGGCGCCCATACCCCAGCTTTGGTAAGGCCATCTGGCGTGGCCAGCGCTGTGCCGGCAGCCATCGATCACATTGCGCGCCGCAAAGACGGCGTCGCCCCGGGTTTCCACATTAGCCGTGCAGTGCGGAAAAAAATCCGTATCGCCGCGCAGGTCGGAAGGATTGCAAGCCAGGTTCCTGCGGGCAGCCGTTTCATCCTCTCGCATGATCCGGGCCGAGATAATGTGGCGCTCCCCGTCAAATGCTCCGGGGGCATACGCCCTGCGCTCATTGCCGGCAGGAATATGCCAGGTCATGCGTCCATTGGGCAGATATACCTCCCCGGGCAGGATCGCCGCGCCCATCTGCACCATGAGATGCCTGCAGTCATCACAGGTGATCACAATGGCATCGCCGTTTTCATAGATATGATTATTCACGCACAGAAGCGCTTCTTGGGCATGCTGGATCTGCGCCAGCACATTGCCCGCCGCATTCTGCAATTCAACCGTAATCATTTTCGGTTCCTCCTTTATTCACTCCGGGCGGCGGTTCCAAACCGGCTCCCTGAAAGAAATCCACCATTTGCTTTCATTATACAAAAAAGGCAGGAAATACGTCAAGGGTCTCCATCCGGGAGAGAAATCGGTTTCCCATGTTATAAAATGGGGAAAACCCCGATCAATCATTTATTTTTATTGACATTTTCAGTTAAAAGGCATATACTTTGATTAGAGAAATCGTTTTCTCGCCGATCGCCATGCATTCAATTCATACAGAAAGGATCTGCTGACCTTGAAAAAAATCATGAACGCTGCGGAAAACTACACCGACGATATGCTAAAGGGCATTTATAGCGCCCATCCAAAAGCTGTAAAGTATGCCGCTGATGATCTGCGCTGCTTCTGCACCGCCAATAAAAAAGAGGGCAAAGTGGCCATCATCACCGGGGGCGGCACCGGCCATCTCCCCCTGTTTCTGGGCTATGTAGGGGAAAATCTGCTGGATGGCTGCGCCGTTGGCAGCGTGTTTCAGTCCCCCTCCGCGGAGCAAATTTTCAATATCTGCCAGGAAGTGAATACCGGCGCAGGCGTACTGTTTATTTACGGCAACTACACCGGCGATATCATGAACTTTGATATGGCCGCCGAAATGTGCGATATGGAGGATATCCCCACGGCCACCTCCATCGGCGCCGATGATGTGAACTCCGGCGCCCCCGAAGTGCGCCGGGGCGTTGCGGGCATCTTCTTCATGTATAAATGCGCCGGCGCCAAGGCCGCTCAGATGGGCACTTTGGATGAAGTGAAGGCCGCCGCCGAAAAGGCCAAGGAAAATACCCGCACCGTGGGCTTCGCCCTCACCCCCTGCATCATCCCCGAAGTGGGCAAGCCCAACTTCACCCTGGAAGAAAATGAAATGGCCATGGGCATGGGCATTCACGGGGAGCCCGGCATCTGGAACGGCCCCATCAAAACTGCTAAGGAGCTGGCCGAAGAATCCCTGGATACCCTGCTTAAGGATATGCCTGTGGCAGAGGGCGAAGAAGTGGCCGTGCTGGTGAATGGCCTGGGCGCCACCTCCATTGAAGAATTGTATATTCTTTCCGGCAATGTGAGCGAATATCTTGCCAAGAAGGGCGTGAAGATTTACCGCACCTTCGTAGGCGAATATGCCACCTCCATGGAAATGGCCGGCGCTTCCATCTCCATTTGCAAAATGGCGGATGATGAAATGAAAGCCTGGCTGGATATGCCCGTGGCCACCCCCTTCTACACCCAGAAATAAGAGGGAGAAAAAAACATGGAAAAGATTTTAAAAGCCGATCTTGGCCCTTTGTTTGAAGCCGTAGCCAAGCGCATGGAAGAACAGAGCGCCTTTATGTGCGAAATGGACGCCCGGCTTGGTGACGGCGATTTGGGCCTGACCATGAAAAAGGGCTTCGCTGCGGCGCATGAAGCCATCTCTTCCCTGCCCGAAACCGATCTTGGCAAGCTGCTGATGAAAACCGGCATGAAAATGGCCTCCGCCGTGCCCTCCACCATGGGCACCCTTATGGGCTCCGGATTGATGCAGGCTGGAAAGGCTCTGGCCGGAAAAGAAGCCATCGGCCCCGAAGAAGCGGTTCTCTTCCTGCAGGGCTATGCCGCGGGCATTCAGAACCGGGGCAAATGCAGCCGCGGCGACCGCACGGTATTGGATTCCATAGGCGCTGGTGCGGATGCAGCCAAAGCCGCGCTGGACAGCAGCGCCGCCGCATCCCTTTCCGATATCTTTGCCGCTGCAAAGCAGGGCGCCCAAAATGGCCTGGAAGCCACCCGCACCATGGCCCCCAAATTTGGCAAGGCCGCCGTGCACGCCGCCCAGTGCGCCGGGGAAATCGATCAGGGCGCCTACGCCGGCTGCTGCCTGATCTGTGCCATGGCGGATTTTATCTGTGCTTAAATTATTTTAGAAAATAACGGAGGAAAATCAAATGAAAAAGCTGTTTGGTGTTACGATTGCCATGGTTACTCCTTTGAATTGCAACGAAAAGCCCGATCTGGAAGCGGTAAAGGATCTTACAGAAAAGCTCATTGCCCGGGGCGTGGACTGCCTCTACCCCTGCGGCACCACCGGCGAAATGCTGAAACTGACCCTGGAAGAAAGAATGGCTGTGGCGGAAACCGTAATCAAAACGGCTGCCGGCCGGGTATGCGTATTCATTCATGTGGGCGCGGACAACGCCGCCAACACCCTGGCCCTGGCCAAGCATGCCCATCGAGCCGGAGCGGACGGCGTGGGCATCGTGACGCCTCAGTTCTTTGGCTGCACCCCCCGGGAAATGACCAATTATTATGATGAAATCGCCTCCAATTTGCCCGATGATTTCCCCATCTACATGTATGGCATTCCCCAGTGCGCCGCCAATGATATTTTGCCCGAGGTGGCCAAGGATCTTTACGATCGCCACCCCAATATTGTGGGCATGAAATATAGCTTCCTGGATATGGATCGCACCAACGCTTATCTGGATATCGCCCCCGATTTCTCCGTGCTCCACGGCTGCGACCGGCTCTTTACCAGCATGCTCATCCTGGGCTGCGACGGCACGGTATCCGGCGTGGGCGGCGTGATGCCCGAGCCCTTTGTGAACATTTACAAGGCCTACCAGGCCGGCGATCTTGCCGCCGCCCAGAAGTGGCAGAAGGCGGGCCGCCAGATCTGCACCATCTTAAAGAACGGCAGCAACATGGCTATCTTCAAGGCCGCCCTGGAGCACCGGGGCGTAAAGGCCGGCCAGATGCGCAAGCCCCAGATGGCACTGCCCCCGGAAGAAGTGGCCGCGCTTACTGCCCAGCTGGATGAATACTTTGCCGCCTGGGGCCTGGACCGCACCCTGTAAGAGGCAATTATGGCTACCATCAAAGATGTGGCCCTGCGGGCAGGAGTATCCGTTGCCACGGTTTCCCGCGTGCTCAATAACGCCGAAACCGTGGGCGAATCCTACCGCACGGCGGTGCAGGCGGCCATTGAGGAACTGAATTTTCAGCCCAATATTGCCGCCCGCTCCTTAAAGAAGCGGCCCTATCGCACCATCGGCGTGATCATGCCGGATTTTTCCACGCCATTCTATGAAAAGATCATCAAGCGCATTGAAAATAAGTTTCGTTCCGGCAGCGATCTTGTGCTGTTTGTAAATGCCTATGATGACCCCCGCATTGAAAAAAAGGGCATCGATTTTATGATGGAGCACCAGGCCGATGTGATCCTCATTTCCTCCACCGGGCAAAATGAGCAGCAATTGGCCAAGGTGCAATCCGCCGGGGTGGGCGTGATCTTTGTGGATCGCCGCCCCGGGGAGCCCCTTTTTCCCGCCGTATACATGGATAAAAAAAGCGGCATGCGCAAGGCCCTGGAGCATTTGGAAAAAATGGGCCATAGCCGCATTGCCGTGGTCACCGGGCCGCGCCAATTGGCCTCCAATTACGATCGCTACGTGGGCGCCATGGATTATCTCTATGAAAAGGCCCGGGATCCCGGCGCCATTCCCTTTTACTACGGCAGCTTCAGCGAACATTACGGCTATGAGATCGCAGGGCAGATCCTGAATGAACAAAATCCCCCCACGGCCATCGTGGCGGGCAGCGCCGTAATCGCCGCTGGCATCATGGGCTATTGCCGGGAAAAGGGCGTGAAGATTCCCCAGGACCTGTCGCTCATCTCCTTTGGAGATTTTTCCCACGGCCGGCTTATCGAGCCGCGCCTCACCTACATCACCGATGAAAATGAACAGATCGGCGCGCTCCTTGCCAGGCGCATCACCGATTACTTTGCAGGAAAACTGACAAATACCGTGGATATGGCCCAGCCTCGGCTGGTGATCCACGGCTCCGTTTGCCAGCGGAAAGGGGAAGCAGAATGAAACAGTATGATGTAATCGTGGCCGGCGGCGGCATGAGCGGCGTGGCCGCTGCGGTAAGCGCAGCGCGCCGGGGCTGTTCTGTGCTGCTGGTGGAGCAAACCGGCGCCCTGGGCGGCCAGGGCACCAACGGCCAGGTCAACGTGGTGATGGCCTCGCTTCAGTGGTTCTACGGTTTTGGCAAAGAGCTGATGGATTCCCTGATCAAAGAAGGCAGCGCCTGGCTGATCCCCAACCCCGCCGTAAAGGGCTTCCGCTATTATCCCTTCTACGGAGAAAAAATGAAATTGGCCCTGGACCGGGCCGTGATCAAAAGCGGCGCCGAGCTACTGCTCTATACCAAGATCTTTGGCATGGAAAAGGACGGTGACCGGATCACCACATTGCACCTGGCCTCCACCGGCGGCAATTTCACCGTGCAGGGCAAGGTATTTATCGATGCCACCGGCGATGCCATGCTCTCCCTCTATGCCAAAGAAGAAGTAGCCGTAGGCGATGAAAATGGCGATATCCAGGCCCCCACCATGGTGGCCGGCTATGCGGGCATTGATTTTGACCGCTATGAGGAATTTCTCAAAACCTACGATGACGGCAAAAAGGTGCCTAAAATCAATATGATTCATCATCTGGTGCCCAAGGCAGTGGAAGCAGGGGTGGTATCCACCGTGGACCTTCACCATCCCGGCATTTTCCGTCATACGCCCATGGCAGAATCGGGCATCATGAATGCCGGCCACGTATACGGCGCCTCTGTGGATAGCCCCCAGGGTATCACGGCGGCAACCCTCCAGGGCCGGGAGATCGCTGAAGAATATCAGCAGTTTTACCGCCGCTATATCCCCGGCTTTGAAAACGCCTATATCACTGCCACCGGCGCGGTGCTGGCCCTACGGGAATCCCGGCGGCTGGTGGGCCGGTATGTAACCACCTTTGACGATAAGAGCAGCTATGCCAAATTTGATGATGGCATCATGCGCTTTGACGGCGGCGCCGTCAGCGACGTGCATGCCTCCTCTGCCGATCCCGCCGCCTATAAGGCCTATGTGGAACTGTATAAGGATCGGGAAAAGGTGCGCACAGATGATTGGGCCCTGCTCCCCTACCGGAGTTTGCTTCCCAAGAAGAGCGAAAATCTGCTGGTGGCCGGGCGCTGCGTATCTGCTGATCGCAAGGTACTGGGCCAGATTCGGCTGATGGGCTATTGCTTCATGATGGGCGAGGCCGCCGGCACCGCCGCTGCGCTGGCCGTTGCCACCACCGATGGCCGGGTTGATCAGATCGATGTAAAAAAGCTGCAGGATCAGCTTAAAGAAAACGGCGTATTGACCCTATAAATTCCACACATGTAAAAACCCCGGCAAGGACGATGATGCCCTGCCGGGGTTTTGCGTTAAAAATCCATGAAAAAAGAGATCACCTTTGATCGGCTCTGGAATTTCTTGGCTGCTGAAACGGCTGGAAAGCGGAGCCCGGCTGGGGATAGCCGCCGGTCGGATCGGGCGCGGCATACGGTTGCTGCGCATTCTGCTGGGGATAGGGATAGGGCGGCTGGGCAGGATACGGCGTTTGCTGAGGATAATAGGGCGGCTGCTGGGAATACGCCCCAGGCTGGCCGTAATTTTGCTGCGGATACTGATTGGGCATTCCGTAATAGGGCTGCTGGGGCGGATAGGGATAGGGCGGCTGCGCGGGCTGGGGCGGCACATATCCCTGGCGGTAAGCCGTGTGGGCCGGCGGGGCATTTTTCGAGCCGTTCATGGGCTTCTTTCTTTTTAGCAGGCGATTAGGAAGCGCTCCCCTTGTCCCCGGCCCGGGCGCCTTCTTCTGCTTATTTTCCAAGGAATCCGCATAAAACACAAAGGCGATCATCAACCCGCACACCAGAATCGCCACATAAATTCCCGGCGGCTCCTGGATATAATTGGCCAGATACCCCAGCCCCGGAATGGCAAACATCGCTTTGCCGATGATATTTCCCGCGCTTACCAGTGATGCGTCCACATCCCTGTTGGCGTCGCCCTTGGTGCGATAGCGTACGATGGATGGATTGCTTTCATCCGGCACCACTTCCACAATGCGGTGGGTGGCGATCACGTTGGGGGAAATGCTAAACGTGATCACATCATTGACCCTAAGATCGGCGGCGTCCACATCCTTCACATAAATCAGCGACCCCGTGGGAAAGGCCGGCTCCATGGAGCCGGTGAGCACACCAAACACCTGCACCCCAAACACACGGATACCCGCAATAAAAAAAGCAAGCACCACCGCGACCAAAACCAGCCCGGTAGACAAATTTTTGAATAACCGAATCTTTTTTTGATTCACTTCGCATTCCTCACTGATCGTTTGTTCATTTTGCATACGAGAATGAGCCCTGTGCCGCTAATCAGCGCCAAGCCAAGCCAGAGCAGGATCGGGCTGCTATCCCCCGTATCCGGCACCTTGAAAGCATCATATATATTTTCAAATTCAGCCATAATTTGGCTCACCCGCTGGCCGTTCATGGATAAAGCAGCCGTCAATTGCCCCTGCCGATCCATGGAAAGGGCGATGTCCACAGTGTAGACCGCATCGCTGTAGGTAATATGTTCCCGTCCGCTATTCACCTCGGAAAGCTCGTAGGAATAGTGCCTCCCGGCGTCCTCCTGATAAAAGGGCAGCAAAACAGATGCATATCCGTTTTCATCCGTGGTCATGAAAACGGCCTCCTGGCTGCCTGCTTTCCGAAGCAGGAAAGAAAACCCGGCGGGGCTCACGGTTTCCTCCCCGGTGGATATCACGCTTTTATGCACGCTCACCGGCACGCTCACCGAATACGGCGGAATATAATCCGCGCAGAAGGTGTTTCTCAGGGTATTGGACTGAGCCATCATATAGGCCAGGGAGCCCGGCAGAGCCAATCCCACGCTCAGCACAGCAAAAAGCAGCAAGGCCGTTAATAGCCATCGGCGGCAAATATCCATCCGGCCCCACTTCCTTCCTGCGTGTCATTTCAAAAGATTAAAAGGGATTCATTGTATCAAGGGGCAATGCCATTTCCAGAGCTTCCTGTGCATTATCGGTTGCCTCAGCAAAGGCCTTTGTTTCAATGGCCAGGGCCTGTATTTTCAAAAATTCGCTTTGGTATCGCCCCAGTTGCCGGCTGGTGATGCTGGCGTCCATGGCTATGCGCACCGTCACATCCGGGGCCTGAGCATTGGGCTCCAGCGCCTTGGTATAGGTGAAAACCTTCATTCGATAGGGCGTGCCATTTATATCAATTTCTTTCCAGTCCGTTTGGCGAAAGGAATCCGCATCCGCATCAAAGCTGATTTGCAGCTTATCCCAGGTTTCGCTGTCGTATTGCACCGCATAGGCCAGCCGGAAATACACGCTCTCACTGCCCTGATTTTTTACTGCGCTTGTACGCGTGGCCGCGCCCCCTGGATAGAGCATTTGATGCGAATCGGAGGAAACAAGGGCCACGTCCACCTTCTCTCCCCCTATTTCAGGCATGCCATTTTCAAGCCATTCCGAAAGGTTTGCGAACACTTCGTTCACGGCCTTGCTCAGGTCCATGGCCAAGGTATCGTTCACCAGCGCTGCGCTGGCCATCATAAAGCACACAGCCACCAGAATCGCTTTTTTCATGGGCATGCCTCCTCTCTTGTTTGATCGCATGCCCTGCGCGTTCGCTGGCGCATGCTTTTGCCATCTTCTTTTGCTGGCGGGTATCGCGTCGCAAACCTGAAGGTTTGCTCCTGGGATCGCATGCCCTGCGCGTTCGCTGGCGCATGCTTTTGCCATCTTCTTTTGCTGGCGGGTATCGCGTCGCAAACCTGAAGGTTTGCTCCTGGGATCGCATGCCCTGCGCGTTCGCTGGCGCATGCTTTTGCCATCTTCTTTTGCTGGCGGGTATCGCGTCGCAAACCTGAAGGTTTGCTCCTGGGATCGCATGCCCTGCGCGTTCGCTGGCGCATGCTT
>SVGW01000093.1 GCA_015056125.1 Clostridiales bacterium
ATAGGCTTTCCAGCCCTGTGAAAAGGGATGGAAAGCCATTTTTGCAGTAAATGTGATGGATCGAATGGAAGACTGCTTTAGCTGACTTCCATTCGCAGTTTGTCGAAAATACTTTTTCGACAAACTGGGAGAAAGCTTGCTTTCTCTCCTGGCGTTTTTTCGTTTTTATTGTGCCCGTGAAATTGTTTTTTCGTTTCCTCAAGTTTCTTGCGGAAAAACCAAGGCTTTTTACGTTTTCCCCATCGCATACCGGAGTCCAGAGGAGGATCTCCTCTGGTGCAGGGGTACGGGGGCCGCATAGACCCCTGCCCCGTCAAATCTGATTAAGCAAGGTCACATCCGTCACTGCGGGGAACATCTTCAAGGTGGTAAGCAAAAAAGCCTCCGGCTTTTCATCCAGTTCAATGGCCATAATGGCTTCGCCCCCCGCTTCCCTTCTGAACACCCGCATGGTGGCAATATTGATATGGGCATCGGAAAGCAGATGGGTCACCATAGCGATGGCGCCGGGGGCGTCTGTATGGCGGATCACCAGGGTGGTTTTTTCCCCGGAAAAGCCCACTTCCAGCCCATCCAGATATTGCACATTGATGCTGCCGCCCCCGATAGAGGCCGCCTGCACCTGCACCTGTTTTCCGCTTTCCCCGGTCAAATCCACCACCACGGTATTGGGATGAGCATCCCGAAGGCGCACCGGCTGAAAGATGATTTCCATTCCTTCCTCTTTGGCCAATTCCAGGCTGTTGCGAAGGCGCTCGTCATCCACGCCCATATCCATCAGCCCCCCGGCCACCGCCCGGTCGGTGCCGTGGCCCTGATAGGTTTTTTCAAAGGAGCCGTGAAAGGATACCACCGCTTTCACCGGCTTTTCCCCAAGCAATTGCCGGGCCACCCGGCCAATGCGGGCCGCGCCTGCAGTGTGGGAAGAGGAGGGCCCGATCATCACCGGGCCGATAATATCGAATAAATTCACAGAGGACGCCTCCTGAATAATTTTCAACATTATAATTATATATCATTTTCCCTCGCCTTGACAAGTGATTTGAAGGAATGTAAAATAAAGAATGGTAATTTTCCTATCCTGTCCCATCAAATGAAATCTGGAGGGATTTTTATGGCATACTTTGATGAAATGTCCTTTGAAGAAATTCTCAATCCCAATGGCCACAAATGCGAATGCGGCATGACCCATTTCACCGGCCTCAAATACCTGAAAGTGGGCGAAGGCGCCATTTCCTATGTGGTGGACGCCCTGAAATTCCTGGGCAAGGAGAAGCCTTTCCTGGTGGCCGATGCAAATACCTGGAAGGCAGCAGGCGAACAGGTGGCCCAGCTCCTCAAGGATGCCGGCATTCCCTTCTCCTCTTATGTTTTCCCCGCTGCCCGGGGGCATATCGAGCCCGATGAAGCCGCCGTTGGCTCCATCGCCATGGCCTTTGACCCCACCTGCGATATTTTCCTGGCGGTTGGCTCCGGCGTAATCAATGATTGCTGCCGGGTGATGGCCCATGCCACCGGCAAGGGCCATATGGTGGTGGGCACTGCTCCTTCCATGGACGGCTACGCCTCCAATTCCTCCTCCATGGTGGTGGATAATGTAAAAACCTCTCTTTACGCCCGCTGCCCCCAGGCTATTATCGCCGATATTTCCATTATGAAGGAAGCCCCTATGCGCATGCTGTGGGCGGGCTTTGGGGATATGCTGGCCAAGTATAATGCCCTGTGCGAATGGCGCATTTCCAATATCGCCACCGGCGAACACTACTGCGAAAACGTGGCCCGGCTGATGCGGGCCTGCATCAAAAAGATTTCCGCCAATGCGGGTGGATTAGTCAAGCGCGCCCCCGAAGCGGTGCAGGCCGTAGTGGAAGGCCTCATCCTTTCCGGCGTAGCCATGGACTTTGCCAAGATTTCCCGTCCCGCTTCCGGCCTGGAGCATTATTTCTCCCATATGTGGGAAATGGAAGCCCTGCGCAATAACGAGCATGCCGATCTCCACGGCATCTGCGTGGGCGTGGGCCTGTGCCTCACCCTGCCTTTGTACGATGCCCTGCGCCGCCACGGCGTATCCAAGGAGGAAGCGGATAAGGCCTATGCCGCTTTCAGCCAGGAAGAATGGGAAAAGGAAATGGAAGAAGTGTTTGGCCCCACTGCGGTAAACGTGATCGAGGGCGAAAAGGTGTGGCAAAAGAACGGCGAAGAAAAGCACTTGAGCCGGCTCAACAACTTGATCAATCGCTGGGATGAAGTGATGAAGGCCATTGATGAAGAATTGCCCGCCGGCACCGCCATTCAGGATTCCATGCTGGCCGTTGGCATGCCCACCAAGCCTGAAGAATTGGGATTGGATCAAGGCGCTGTGCACCGGGCCTATCTTGGCTCCCGGGAGATTCGGGATAAATATCTCCTTTCCTCCATGCTGTGGGATCTGGGGCTGCTCAAGCACGAAGATTTCCTCATGTAAAAATGATCCTTTAAGCGGGGAACGAAAAATCGTTCTCTGCTTTAGTTTGTCGAAAAAGTATTTTCGACAAACTGCGAATGGAAGTCAGCTAAAGCAGTCTTCCATTCGATCCATCACATTTACTGCAAAAATGGCTTTCCAGCCCTGTGAAAAGGGATGGAAAGCCTATTTTTGCGGTCGTAAATTGATATAGGAAGCGGAATACTTCCGCTCCTCGCCGCCGCACATGTCGCCGGCTGCGGATTTCAGTCGAAGGGCAGCGGCCCTTCGACGCATCCCAGGGGTTTTTTGACAGGCTGAAGCGGGGAACGAAAAATCGTTCCCTGCTTTTTTCTTTCCTATTTGTAATTTTTTCTTCTATATGATATGATGGAGAAAAGATTTTACCAAGGATGAAGGGAGCTTTCCAATGAAACGAGCATTTTCCCTACTTTTGCTATTTATTTTCCTTTTTCCCCTGTGCGCCGGCGCTGAAAAAGTGAAGGAGTTGCCATCATGCTTCACCGTTTCCTACAAGGTGAGCGAAAGGATGGAAAAAAACGATAAAGCCTTTATCTCCAAGGACGTGATCACCACCGCACAAAAAAACGTGGATCAGGAAATCAACGCCCTGGCAGATGCCTTTGACGCGCAATTGAGCCCCTCCCTTCAGCCCCTTTCCAGCCCTCGGCGCAATTCCCGCCTGGATATTCATATCGTGCATTCCGTGTCCGGTCAATCGGCCATGAGCTTTCTGGTGTTGGCACGGGAAAGCTACCGAAGGGTGCAAAAGCAATCCCCCTTTGAATGCCGTACTTTCGATATGGAAACGGGAGAAAAAATTACTCTCACCGATTTATTTGATGAAAACAGCGAAGCATGGGATTTGATGGCGGTGGCGGTATACGAGGCATTATCTCACTATTTCCCGTTGCTGGAAGCCGATGAAGAAAAGCTTTCCGCCCTTTGCACCAAAGAAGCATTGCAGCAGGCGAATTTTATGCTGGGCCCGGTGTGCCTGTCCCTTCATTATGAAGCACGCCTTCTCTATCCCGATCAGCCCACGATTATGCGGGTATCCATTCCCTATCGGGCTTTCCAGGGAATGATGACCGATTACGGAAGAGAGCAAACGGATAACTCCATGTATCAAATGGTGGCCCTCACCTTTGACGATGGCCCCACCTACACCACCACCGCTTCCCTTTTAAATCAACTGCGCTATGCCGGGGCCCAGGTCACCTTTTTCCTGGTGGGCGACAGAATCGCGGAATATGAGGATATCGTGATGCGCCAGAATGATGAAAATCATTCCATCCAAAGCCATCATTTCAAGCATACGGATTCCACTAAATCCACCCCCGCCAGGATCCAAACCTACGCCAAGCGATTTGATGAAACCCTCACTTCCTTAATCGGCCTCTATCCCAAGATGATGCGCGCCCCCTACGGCTTATTTGAGCCCTTCATGGAGGCAGGAATCCAATTGCCTCAAATTCAGTGGGACGTGGATACCAAGGATTGGACGGGCAAATCATCCAGCGCAGTTCTTTCCGTAGTCAAAGCGGAAACCAAGGACGGCTCCATCATCCTCATGCACGATATTGAGGAAAAAACCCCAGAATCAGCTAAGCTGGTATTGGAATGGCTCAGGAAGAAAGGGTATCTGTGCGTCACAATGGAAGATTTGCTCATTCAAAACGGCCATGATATCCATACGAAAAAGGTCTATTATTCCGTGACCCCTCTGGCAGAATAAAATTGTGGATAAATGCGGAAAAAATGTGGATAAGCCTGGTATAACTTTGTACCCGGGCCAATAAAATGAAGGTGTGGCCTCATTTTCTTTTTCCACAGCCCGGGGATTGAGCAATTGTGGATAATGTGGATAACTTGTTTTTTTCTCCTTTTGGCCGCTTTTCCACAGAACCTTCCTTCCGGTTCTTGCATTTTTAGGAAAAGTATGCGAAAATAAGTAAGTGCGGATTTTCAGGCAGCGGGCTGCCCGGGCCGCTTTTCCAAGGATTTTGATAAGAAAAAGGATTTTTCCCCATCTTATCCCAAAATATCCCCAGGATTATCCACTGAAAAAACGAAGGAAAATCAAGGGCTTTTCCCCGTTTTCCACATTTTCCACAGCCCTACTACTACTACTACATATATAATTACTACTACTACTCATGGGGGCGCTTTGCCCCACACCGAAAAAGGGGATGACAGTATGCATTTTCGGGTACAGACCGATGAAATGAACCACGGCCTGGGAATGGTCACCAGGGCCATTGCCGCAAGGCCGGTCAAGCAGGTATACGATGGCGTGCTCATCGAAACCTTGGATGACGCCCTGATGCTCACCTGCACCGATGGGGAAATTTCCATTAAGGCCACCGTCAGCGCCATTGTGGAAGAGGATGGCTGCGCTCTTTTGCCTGCCAAGCTCTTTGCCGAAATGATGCGCAAGCAGCCCGCCGGGGAAGTGGACGTGCGGGTGGATGAACGCCGCCGCGCCCTGATTCGCAGCCGGGGCAGCAATGCCTCCATCGCCTGCATGGCCGCAGAGGATTTTCCGGATATCAGGGACGTATCCGGCGAAAACCAGGTGAATCTGCCCTGCAATCGTTTTAGGGACGCCGTGGGCAAGGTGCTCTTTGCCGTTTCCACCGATGAAAGCCGAAAGATCCTCACCGGCGTGCTCATGGAAGTATATGAAAATGAAACTTTGATGGTGGGCGTGGATGGCTTCCGCCTGGCGCTCCAGCGCATTGAAGCGGAAAATAAGCTTCCTTCTTCCGCCACCAAAGGCGTGATTCACGCCGTGGTGCCCGGCAGAATCTTGGGTGAAGTGAGCAAGATGCTCCCCGATACCGAGGATGAAGCCCATATCGTATTTAATTCTTCTCATATTATGTATTCTTTCGGCGCCGTGCGGGTGTATGCCACGTTGCTTACTGGGGAATTTATCGATTACCGCAAGATCCTCCCCTCCTCCTGGACCACCGAAATCATGGTGATGCGTTCCCTTTTCTCCGATGCCATCGATCGCTGCAGCCTTATGGCCCGGGAAGGCAAAAACAACCTGATCTATCTCCAGCTCCTCTCCGACGGCCGCATGGAAATGACTGCCAATGCCGAAAGGGGCGATGTGCACGAGGAATTGGATATCGGCTTTGAGGGCAATGAACTGAGCATCACCTTCAACGCCCGCTATTTAACCGACGTGATCCATAATATCAATGGCGAACGTATCTGCATGTGCTTTAACAGCAATGTGTCTCCTTGCCTGATTAAGCCTGTGGAGGGCAATGAATTTGCTTTCCTGGTGCTCCCTGTACGGCAGTTCCACTAAACATCAAAAAACGCCTTGTAAAACGCCTTGAAAAGGGCGTTTCAGACTGTCAAAAAACCCCTGGGATGCGTCGAAGGGCCGCTGCCCTTCGACTGAAATCCGCAG
Organism: Clostridiales bacterium; assembly: GCA_015056125.1. GTDB lineage: Bacteria > Bacillota > Clostridia > Christensenellales > Aristaeellaceae > RUG563. Next base: position 5,895 of record SVGW01000093.1, read on the forward strand.
CCGGCGACATGCGCGGCGGCGAGGAGCGGAAGTATTCCGCTTCCTATATCAATTTACGACCGCAAAAATAGGCTTTCCAACCCTTTTCACAGGGCTGGAAAGCCATTTTTGCAGTAAATGTGATGGATCGAATGGAAGACTGCTTTAGCTGACTTCCATTCGCAGTTTGTCGAAAATACTTTTTCGACAAACTGAAACGCCTTGAAAAGGGCGTTTTTTTTAATTAAAAATTTAAAATGAAGAATTATATAATGAAAGATGCTGTGTTATTTATCACGCCACTATCAATTATACATTCTTAATTCTGAATTCTCCCTATCTATTTTGCGTCTCTATTTTTCCTCCACAAGATGTTGTGTGGCAGAAAAGATAGAAGGAATGGTCACCGGAAAATACAGGAAGAAAAGAGGAAAATTGTGTCCTTTTTGTAATATGATACGCCCGGTAGCGTTGTCATGATAAAATTAGGAAAACGGCGAAGAATCAAGGTTTTCCAAGAAAAAAACTCAAAAAAAGATGAAAAAAAAGTGAAAAACGACCTTGAAAATGCTTGCTTTTTTCTTTCAGATGCTTTATAATAAGGCTGTTGTCTGTTTATGGGATGAAGCGGTAAGTTGCCGTTCTAGGCCAGAACGGGTAATTATCGCGGACCAGCCGGGGCATGACCCCGACGAACGGACTCGAGCCGCGCCGAACGGCGCGGAAGGCGACGGGCTTCCCTTGGGCACAAAGCGCCCCCTGCGAAGCGCCTGACCCCAAAGGGGAAGACTCCCCCCGTTCAGCCGTGAGTACGAAATCAAGGAGGAAAAAACATGGCCAGCCAGAAAATCCGCATCAAGCTCAAGGCGTACGAGCACAACCTGATCGACCAGTCCGCCGAGCGCATTGTGGAAACCGCCAAGCGCACGGGCGCCCGGGTCTCCGGCCCGATCCCGCTGCCCACCGAAAAGGAGATCGTAACGATCCTCCGCGCCCCTCACAAGTACAAGGACAGCCGTGAACAGTTCGAACGCCGCACTCATAAGCGCCTCATCGACGTTCACAATCCCAACCCCCGCACTGTGGACGCCATGATGAAGCTCGATTTGCCGGCCGGCGTCGAAATCGAAATCAAGCTGTAAGGCAGGAGGGCAATTATGAAAAAGGCAATCGTTGGTAAGAAACTGGGTATGACCCAGATCTTCCTGCCCGACGGCCGTCTGGTTCCCGTGACGGTCATTCAGGCGGGCCCCTGCACCGTCGTGCAGAAGAAGACCATGGAAAAGGATGGCTACGAAGCTGTTCAGTTCGGCTTTGATAAGGTTCCCGAGAACCGTGTTGAAAAGCTGGTGAACAAACCCGAAGCCGGCCACTTCAAGAAGGCGGGCGTTGCTCCCATGCGCAAGCTGCGCGAATTCCGCCTGGACGACTGCGCCGCTTATGAAATCGGCCAGGAAATCAAGGCTGATATCTTTGAAGCCGGCGAAAAGGTGGATATCACCGGTATCTCCAAGGGCCACGGCTACACCGGCGCCATCCAGCGCTGGAACCAGCACACCGGCCCCATGGCCCACGGCTCCAAGTATCATCGCGGCGTTGGTTCTCTGAGCGCCAACTCCGATCCTTCCCGCGTGTTCAAGAACAAGCATATGGCTGGCCATTACGGCGTTGAGCGCGTGACCATCCAGAATCTGTCCATCGTTCAGGTGGACGCCGAACGCAGCCTGCTGTTGGTTCGCGGCGCGGTGCCTGGCCCCAAGGAAGGCCTGCTGCTCATCCGCAACACCTGCAAGGCCTAAGAGGAGGAACTAAGAAATGCCTAACATCGATGTCGTCGACATGCAGGGCAAGAAAGTGGGCAGCATGGAGCTGAGCGAAGAAATCTTCGCCACTACCGTGAATGTTCCCGCCATGCATCTGGTCGTTCGCTCCATTTTAGCCAATCAGCGCCAGGGCACCCAGAGCGCCCTCACCCGCGGCATGGTTCGCGGCGGCGGCCGGAAAATCTATCGCCAGAAGGGCACCGGTAATGCCCGCCATCATGGCAACCGCGCTCCCCAGTTCCGTCACGGCGGCGTGGTGTTCGCTCCCCAGCCCCGGGATTACGTGGTGAAGGTGCCCAAGAAGGTGCGCCGCATCGCTATGAAGAGCGCCCTGACCAGCAAGTTCAACGACGGTGCTTTCATCGTTGTGGACGAAATCAAACTGGCTGACGCCAAGACCAAGCTGATGGCCGAAGTGCTCAAGAACCTGGGCGCCGAAAAGAAGGCCCTGCTGGTGCTTGCCGGCAAGGATGAAACCGTGATCCGCGCCAGCAAGAACATCCCCACCGTCAAGGATGCTTACGTCAACACCATCAATGTTTATGACCTGCTCAACGCCGATAAGATCATCGTGCTCAAGGCGGCCATGGAAAACATCCAGGAGGTGTACGCATGAAGAACCCTCATGACATCATCCTGCGCCCTGTGCTGACTGAAAAAGGCTATGATGGCATCGCGGACAAGCGCTATGTGTTCGAAGTTGCTGTCAACGCCAACAAGATCGAGATCAAGAAGGCGCTGGAAACCGTATTTCCTTCCATTAAAGTAGCCCGGGTCAACACACTGCGCACCCTGGGCAAGATGAAGCGCCAGGGCGCTCATCAGGGCCGCACTGCCGAAGTGAAAAAGGCCTACGTTATCCTGACTGAAGATTCCAAGCCCATCGAGTTCTTCGAGGGCATGGTGTAAGGGAGGAGAAGCAAGATGGCAATTCGCGTTTATAAGCCTACTTCGTCCGCCCGCCGCTTCATGTCTGTGCTGACGTTCGAAGAAATCACCAAGAAGACCCCTGAAAAGAGCTTGACCGAGTATATCAAGAAGCATGCCGGCCGTAACAAGCAGGGCAAGATCACCGTTCGTCATCAGGGCGGCGGCAACAAGGTCAAGTACCGCATCATCGATTTCAAGCGCAACAAGCTGAACGTGCCCGCCAAGGTGGCCGCGATCGAATACGACCCCAACCGCTCCGCGTTCATCGCCCTGCTCAATTATGCTGACGGCGAAAAGCGCTACATCCTCGCTCCTCTGGATCTGAAGGTGGGCGACACCGTGATGGCCGGCGAAAACGCCGACATCAAGCCCGGCAACGCTCTGCCCATCGCCAACATCCCCGTTGGTACCCTGATCCACAATGTGGAAATCAAGCCCGGCAAGGGCGGTCAGCTGGTTCGCTCCGCTGGCGCCTATGCTCAGCTGATGGGTAAAGAAGGCGATTACGCCCAGGTGCGTATGCCCTCCGGCGAATTCCGCAAAGTTCCCATGAACGCCATGGCTACCATCGGCACCGTGGGCAACACCGACCACTCCAACGTCCGCATCGGTAAGGCTGGCCGTAAGCGCCACATGGGCGTGCGTCCCACCGTCCGCGGCGTGGTTATGAATCCCTGCGACCATCCCCATGGCGGCGGCGAAGGCAAATCCCCCGTTGGTATGCCCGCTCCTGTGACTCCGTGGGGCAAGCCCGCGCTGGGACTTAAGACCCGCAAGCACAAGAAGTATTCCAACAACTTGATCGTGAAGCGTGCCAGCAAGAAGTAAGTCCGGCGCATATAGGAAGGAGGCAACCCCATGAGCCGTTCCGTAAAGAAAGGCCCGTTTGTACAGGAAGCGCTGTATAAGCGTATTGTTGATATGAACAAGACCGGCGCCAAGCAGGTTCTCAAGACCTGGAGCCGCTCTTCCACCATCTTCCCCGAATTCGTCGGCCACACCATCGCGGTGCATGATGGCCGCAAGCATGTTCCGGTCTATGTGACTGAAGACATGGTTGGCCACAAGCTGGGCGAATTCGCCCCCACCCGCACTTATCGCGGGCATGCCGGGGAAAAGGCCTCTGGCCGTAAATAAGGGAAGGAGAGAATAAACGATGGCTACTCGTACCCGTGAAAAGGGCGCTGCCCGTGCGGAAAGCCGCGACAAGCGTCCCCAGGCGCACGCCAAGTACATCCGTCTGTCCTCCCGCAAGGCCAAGATCGTTCTTGACCTGATCCGCGGTAAGGGCGCGGACGAAGCGCTCGCCATTCTGGAATTTACCCCCAAGGCGGCTTCT
>SVGW01000094.1 GCA_015056125.1 Clostridiales bacterium
GGCTTTCCATCCCTTTTCACAGGGCTGGAAAGCCATTTTTGCAGTAAATGTGATGGATCGAATGGAAGACTGCTTTAGCTGACTTCCATTCGCAGTTTGTCGAAAATACTTTTTCGACAAACTGGAACCGACAGAACGAAAGTCTGTCGGTTTTTAGCATCCTTATGAGAAGGAGCCTTATCGATTCTGTTTTTTATGTTGATTTATTTACTTTTGTATTTCAGGGGAAGGAAGATCTGCTGCTGGGCAATTCCCAGGGCCTGGTCGATCTCGCCATTGCCGTCAGGCATATTGCACATGCCGCTGCGGGGAAAATCGCCATACTCAAATACCGGGCTTTCCCGGATCCAATCCATCATGCAGCGCACGGTTTCATTGAGATCCGCATCGTCCTTTTCATCGCCTGTGGCCACCAGAAACATACCGCCTGGGAAATAGATGATTTCATAGGGTGCTGTATCTTCCTGGGTCACGTCTTCCTTGAGCGCATAAATCAACACGTTCAGGCCATGGCCATACGTGCTGGGATCCCCCACATGCCACAAAAAATTAGCCGGCGCATAGAGCAGATCCCGGATCAGGTGCCGGTGAGCAGCGCACCATGCCTCAAAGCCGCCGTCGCCAAAGATGGCATCCAGGGTCTTTTCCCCGGAGGAAACGGCACGAAAGGGAGGAATGCGGATCACCCGCATATTTTTCAGCTTGCTCATGAGTGCCTCCAAAAAAATCCGAACCGGCGAGCCGGTTCGGATGAATCGGAAAGGATTACACTCCGGAGTAAGCGGAGAAGCCGCCGTCGATGGGCAGCACCACGCCGGTGATGAAGCCGGCCGCTTCGTTATTGAGCAGGAACAGGAGGCCGCCTTCCAGTTCTTCGGTTTTGCCGAAGCGGTTCATGGGGGTAGCCGCCAGAATCTTGCCGGTACGGGCGGTGGGGGTGCCGTCGTCGTTCCACAGAAGCTTGGCATTCTGCTGGGTGGAGAAGAAGCCGGGAGCGATGGCATTCACACGGATGCCCACCTTGGAAAAATGCACGGCCAGCCACTGGGTGAAATTGGAGATGGCAGCCTTGGCGCCGGAATACGCGGGGATTTTGGTAAGGGGAGTGTAGGCATTCATGGAGGAGATGTTCAGAATGCTGCAGCCCTCCCGGCCCAGCATCTGGCGGGTGAAGGCCTGGGTGGGGATCAGGGTGCCCAGGAAGTTGAGGTTGAATACGAAGCCCACGCCGCTTACATCCAGATCAAAGAAGGACTTGGTGTCGGCATCGATATCGCCCAGTTCAAAATATTCCTTATCGGTGGTGGCCTTGGGGTTGTTGCCGCCGGCGCCATTCACCAGAATATCGCAATCGCCCAGATCGGCCTTGACCTGATCGGCCACCTGATAGCAGATATCCTTATCCAATACGTTGCAGGCATAAGCCTTGGCGATGCCGCCTTCTTCCACGATTTCAGCAGCGTATTTTTTCGCGGCTTCTTCGTTCAGGTCCAGGAGAGCCACCTTGGCGCCCGCTCGGGCCAGCACCTTGGCAAAATAGCTGCACAGCACGCCGCCGGCGCCGGTAACAACGGCAACCTTGCCGGAAAGATCGGTATTGATCACATTCTGAAGCATGGTAAGTTTCCTCCACTTATTATTTTATTTGTTCTGCGCCTTTTCGCAGGCTTCAAAGAGACCGTTGATATAGGTGGCGCCCAGGGCGCGGTCAAACAGGCCGTAGCCGGGCTTGCCGGTTTCGCCCCATACCATGCGGCCATGGTCGGGACGCACATACCCGTCGAAATTGTTGTCCACCAACGCCTTTACGATTTCGTATACATCCAGGCTGCCGCAGGAGGAAAGGTGAGCGCGCTCTTCGAAGGAGCCGTCTTCCATCACTTTCACATTGCGGATGTGCATGAAGGCGATGCGATCCATAGCGGCATACTTTTTCACCATGGCCACCACGTCATTGCTGGCGGCGCAGCCCAGGGAACCGGTGCACAGGCACAGGGAGTTGGCGGGGCTGTCATAGAGCTTGAGGAAGCGGTCCAGGTTCTTTTCGCAGGTGATGATCCGGGGCAGGCCAAAGATGGGGTAGGGCGGATCATCGGGATGGATGGCCATGCGCACGCCGCATTCTTCCGCAACGGGGCACACCTTCTTGAGGAATTTTTCCAGGTTATTCCACAGGCCCTCTTCGCCCAGTTCGCCATAGGCGGTGATCAGTTCACGCACTTCTTCCTGGGTGTAGCTGGAATCCCAGCCGGGCAGGTGGATATCGTCCTTCAGGGGATCCAGGCCCTTCATCTGCTCCCAGTACATCACCAGGCTGGTGGAGCCGTCGGCGGCTTCCTTATCCAGCTGAGTACGGGTCCAGTCGAAGACGGGCATGAAATTGTAGGTAACGCATTTTACGCCATACTTGGCGCAGCGGCGGATGTTTTCGCAGTACACATCCAGCAATTGATCCACATTGCCCCGGCCCAGCTTGATATCTTCATGCACAGGGATGGATTCCACTACGTCAAAGATGAGGCCGTTCTTTTCGCAGGCTTCCTTCATCTTGGCCAGGCTTTCTTCGGGCCACACTTCGCCGGGCTTCACATCATACACAGCCGATACGATGGAGCGCATGCCGGGGATCTGGGAGATGTACTGGAGAGAGACGGGGTCGCTTTCGCCGTACCAGCGGAAAGAGAGCTTCATGTTCATGTTTTTTCCTCCAATTGATAAGGATGCCCACAGGCATTCCTTCATTTTCCAGGCTGCGAAGCCGTTTTGTTCCGGCTGCGCTTAAAACAATTCATTTTATTATAGCACAGGAAATAGCATATTTCTACCATAAATTCGCCTGAAAGAAAAGTTTTCCAAAATATATTCAAAAAGCGCGGGAATCCATCAAAAGTTTCCCGCGCTTGCAGATCATAGCAGCTGCTTGATCAATCAATGTCAAATCCCAGCAGCCCATCATCCCATTCCAGATCCAGGGATCTGTATGAGCCCTCAGGCAATTCCAGGGACACCCCAAAGTATTGCTCCATTTCAATGATTTGTCCGTTTTCAGCATTCAGATCGTATTCAAAAAGTTCCTGATCCTGACGGGCAATCACCTTCCAGCTCCATCGGCCGTCATCTTTTTCCGCTTTGGCATAGAGAATTTCTCCAGGAATGGCTGCGGCGATTGCTTCCTGGGATAAAGTATTTTCTTTGGAGGGGCGAATCAAAAGATAATCGATGGTTAAGGCCAGGGGGACGCCGTCCTTCAAAAGAAGATCATAGCGAATGTCCCCGTCCCGAAATTCATATTCCCAGCAGCCATCGTCAAATTCTGATTCTGTCAATTGCGCGCTTTGAGGAATGTAGGTATATACAATTTCCGGAATGGAGGACGCCGCAAAGGCGGCGGTGGTCATGAAGAGCAGGGTCAGCAGCAGTGCGCCCATTTTTTTGATCACAAACATCACTCCTTTCTATGGTTAAATGATACCCATGTATTGCTATGCCGAAACACCGGTACGAAATTTTTTTCGTTTTACCGAATTTATGCGGATGGATCATGGGGCAGGGGTGCGCTTTCCGTTCTTTCTTTACTTTTTCAGAGCGCGGTGCTACAATAAGCGCTGAATGAATTTTTTGTAGAATCATGCGGAGGCAAAAATGATCACCGTATTTTTTACCGTGCTGGAGCAGATGATTAGGATCCTGCTGTTTTTGGTGCTGGGCTATGCTTTGAATCGGCTCCGTATTTTGCCCAAGGGGGCAGGAAGCGGCATTTCCAGAATGGTGACCATGGTGTTTTTGCCCTGCCTGCTGATCTACAATAATACCACGGAATTCAACCTGGCCAATATCGGCGAATACGGGCAATTGGTGCTTGTGGGCGGGCTTTTCTGGGCGGCGATCACTCTGCTTTCCGTCCCTGTCGCCCGAAAGCTTTCCGGCGGGAATGCGCTTGAAAACGGCATCTATCTCTATGGCCTTTCCTTTGCCAATACGGGTGCGGTTGGCACGCCCCTGGTGCTGGCCCTGATGGGCACGGCGGGGCTGTTTCAGTTTAATCTGTATTTGTTTGTCACCAGCGTCATGACCTATCTGTGGGGCATAGGGCTGTTTGACGGAGAAAAAAAGAAAAGAACGCTGAGTCAATTCCTTTTGAATCTCAAAAACCCCATTACCATTTCCATGCTTCTGGGGCTGCTGTTGGGGGCACTGAACGGAAAAGCATGGATGCCCACGGTGGCCGTGAGCATGGCAAAGGATCTGGGCGCGTGCTATGTGCCGGTTTCTTTGGTGATGGTGGGGTATTCCATTGCGGATTATCCTCTGAACGAGGTGTTCAATCGCAAAAAGAGCTATTGGTTCACCCTGCTTCGGCTGGTGATCATTCCTTTGGCTGTGGTGCTGGCAAGCAAAATACTGGGCCTTTCCCCATTCATGGCCACCCTGGCTGTGCTGGCCGCTGCCAGCCCCTGCGGGATGAATACGGTGGTGTTTCCCGCATCCTATGGCCAGGATTGCCGCACCGGCGCCAGCATCGTGCTTTTGTCCAGCGTAAGCGCCGTGATCACTGTGCCGCTTCTGTATACTTTGGTGCAGTTTTTATATCAATAAAAGATATTTTCAGAGCAGCCGCAGAGCGTGCGGCTGTTTTGTTGAGAAATTTTTTTCTACAATTTGAGGATGGATATGACGAAAAAAGCAAGCTACAATATATTCGCAGCTGACAAAGTATCCGCCATGGCTATGAGTGAGGAGATTGAAGCATGAGTAAGACGATTGGTCAAGTGCTAAGAGAATTGCGAAAAAGGGATAATTTAACTCAGGAACAGGTCGCCGAAGCATTGAATGTGTCCTTCCAAAGCATCAGTCGCTGGGAAAATGGCTTTTCTTATCCGGATGTCACGTTGATTCCTGTCATCGCTCGTTTCTTCGATGTGTCTTCCGATATCCTTTTTGATATGGATGATCATGAACGTGAGCAGAATCGGGAAAGATATGAAATGGATTATAAAGAACAACGAAAAAATGGAGATATCGATGCCTGCAGGGATACAGCAAAGGCAGCATTGGAGCAATTTCCAAGAGATTATCATGCGATGATGAATCTTGCCGAAACGCTGCAGCTATATTCGCTGGGGTCGGCAAAGCAGCGGGAAGAGTACGCAAAAGAAAAATATGCCGCGCAGATTCGTTCCCTTTGTGAGCGGGTATTGGAAGATTGCAGGAAGGAGCAGGAACGTGGTCGTGCCACGCTTCTTCTGTGCAGATATTATGCGGAGGCAGGAAACAATGCAGAGGCTTTGCAAATGGCAAATAATATTGCTGATCTGGAACACTGCCGCGATGTTTTGCTGGGAGAAATCCTCACTGGAGAAGAAAAAAAGAGGCATTTGCAAAAGGCAATGCTTAAAGCTGTGGATTATGTAGCTTCCACACTTGTTCATATCGCATGTGATAAAGATTATGAAATACTTGACTCCCTTAGCGTGGATGAACGCATCGAGTATGTAAAGACGGCCAATCAGCTGTATGAGCTGCTGATGCCCGATGGAAATTATCAATTTTTCCATAGGATTGTCGGATGGAATAATCGGCGGCTGGCAGAACTATATTTGCTCAAGCAAGATTCAGAGAAGGCATATGAACAGCTCTTGGCGGCAGAAAAGCATGCGGAAATGTATGATACTTTAACTGATAATCATTATACGGCATTGTTTGTGAGAATGCTGACTTATTTGCCTTCAGAATACTATAAATGTTGGCAGGGCAGCGAACGAGGTATGCTGTTGTACCGTATGAAGGAATTAGAAAAATACTTTTGTGGCCATAACGGTTTTTTAGCCATGAAAGCTCGTCTTGAACAGGCAACCCAAAATGAAAAAGAAGTTCGGTTGGAATGATTAAATGGGCCGCAGTTCTTTGGATGAGAAGAAAAATACAAGAATCCGAACCGGAAAATCGGTTCGGATTCTTCTTTTTGGTGGAGGTGAGGGGAATCGAACCCCTGTCCGAAGATTCAGTTTCACAGTTTTCTCCGAGCGCAGTCAGGATATTGTCATTCCCTCCGCTGCACGCCCCCTGACAGGCTTGCAGCTTTGGTAGCTTCATAAAGCCGGGCTTGCGGCAAAGCTTACGCAGCCCCGTTCCCCACTAATGTGACACCGGGATCCTGAGCCGTAGGCAGCTCAGGGCCGGCGCGCCGCCATTAGGCAGCGAAAGCGTACTGATTGTTGTCAGTTAATTTTAAGTTCCCCGTTTTTACGCGGCCAGGGTCCGCGGCTCGCTTACCATGCCCCCGACGATCCCCGTCGAAACCAGTGCACCCCCATATATGGCCGAAAAATGAAGATTTCATTTTTTCGGGTTTGCAGATTTTCTTGTGCAGCTGCGCTGCACGGCCAGAAAATCTGATGGGAATGAAAAATTCTTCCCGAATCGCAGGCGATTCTCCAGAATTTTTCTCTTCACGCCGACAAAGCCGGCGCTGCGGATGAAAATCGAAGGGAAACCCTTCGATGCATCCCGTAAAATGAAAGAGGAAATGCTCCCGGGCAAAAAGTTATTCGCCCTTGTTGTTGGAGCGTACCATCCGGGCCATTTCCCGTTTCACATCCCGCTCCGCCGTGCTGGCTCGCTTATCGTGGAGATGCTTACCCACGCACAGGCCCAGGCTCATTTTCATGCGGCCATCCTTTAAATACACGTCCAGCGGGATCAGGGCATAGCCCTGGCGCTGTACCTGCGCTCCCAGCTTCCTAATTTCGCTCTTATGGAGCAAAAGGCGCTTGGGGCGGAGGGGATCGGTATTAAAGATGTTTCCCTGCTCATAGGGGCTGATATGCATGCCTTGCACAAATACCTGCCCATCCTTTACCATGGCATAGCTTTCCTTTAAGTTCACTCTGCCCTGGCGCATGGATTTCACTTCCGTGCCCTTGAGCTCAATGCCGCACTCCAGGCTTTCCTCGATAAAGAAATCATGGCGCGCCTTTTTGTTTTGAGCAATGGGCTTGATGCCGAGCTTTTTTGCCAATAAACGCGCCTCCTTTCTTAATCGGAAAATCATTATAGCATATTTTCCGTAAAAAAGCAATGGGAGAGGGCTGCGAATGCCCCCTCCCAATTATGCTATGCTTATTCCACCGGTTTCATTACCAATTCGTGGGTTTCAAAGCGTTCCTTCGTCCATTCACTATAGGCCCGAAGGGTATAGGTATCATGAAGTTCATTAAGCCCCAGGGTTTCATGCTGTTGGAATTTGCCATCGCTGACGGTGCTTACACCGGCGCTTCCGGTGAGACCGGAGGCAAGCTGCTGCTTCCAGGCTTCGGTTTCGGTGCTGTTGGGATCAATGAATTCAAACCACAGCCCATCTTTCAGCTTGGCATAGGCCTCTTCATCAATGATGGAGAAATCCAGCGTGGCGAAAATTTCCTGAGGTTTCACTTCAATGAGCAGCCGATCTACCTGCACGCCAATGGAGGAAAATACCACCGGCTCTACGCTTTCGTAGGCTTTGGTTTCAGGGATTACGGCAGCAAGGGGCAATACGATTTCAGAGCGGACGGCATTTTCCCAATCCAGGATGAATTCTCCCTCTTGAATATATGCAGGGAAGGCGGAGGCGCGAATCGTCACTTCCCTGTTTTCTTTATTTTCCGCAAATTCTGTTTGATCGTATACGGTGAGCACGCCGGTTTCAGGGTTGAGGAAATAATCTCCGGTGCCCCCCAGATCCCGGTCATTTTCTGCCGCAATTGCGATAAAACCGCACTGGTAGGCCGCTTGGTATTCCGACATCACGTCCTGGATGGATCGCTTGTCGGTTTGATCCATATCCGCATAGTTCAGGCTGATCAGATCCTGCCAGGAATCATCCCCCCAGTTATCGGCGCCAATGAAGAGCACCTGATCCCCCTTGGGAGTGAAATCCATGATGAGCCGCGCCACACGGCCATCGTAATACTGCTCCCGGAGGGTGGCGGTAAATACTTCGTTTTCCAGTATGATTTCGCCCTTTTGCACATAATCGGCGGCATTTTCGGGCACATAGCTGCCAGCGTATCGACCGGCAAAATCTAAAATACCCGCCTGAGTAGCGACTGCCAGAGCAACGGAGCAAATGAGCAGCATCGCAAGGGCAACGGCCAACGAAACAGAAATTTTCTTTTTCACAATGGGATTCTCCTTTCCATCAATCGCATTCAGGGTACGCTTGCGAAGAACGGGCGGAAGCGGAGTATTCTGCGCGTCCTGCTGCAAAAGCTTAGCAAATTCTTCTTTTTTCATGCTTCCACGCCTCCCTTCAATTCCTGGGCCAAGAGCGCTCTGGCCCGTTTCAGCCTGGTGGATACGGTGCCCTCTCTGATGCCGAGGGCGCTGGCAATTTCATGAATTTTAAAGCCCTGAAAATAGTAAAGCAGTATAATTTCCCGGTATTTGACGGGCAGCTGCAATACTGCCTGGCGCACTTCCCGCTTTTCGGTATCATCCTTGGCCGCCTGGTCAAAGAGCATTTCCTCTGGCCCGGTTTTTTTCAAAAGCCTGTACCAGCCGGTGCGCAGCATATTGCGGCAGGTGTTGGCGGCAATTTGCATGATCCATGTTTTCAGGGTGCTTTTTCCCTGGAAGGTATCCAGCTTTTCCCACACCCGGGTCAGGGCGATTTGGAAAGCGTCCTCTGCCAAGTGGCGATCCTTGAGATACATCAGGCAAAGATACCATATCTCCCGGCCGTAGCTGTCGATGATTTCCTCCATGGCGGGGGCTGCCGGCCTGGCCCCGCTTTCCGCCAGCGCTTCTTTCAATGGAAATCACTCCTTTACTGTGGTAGTTAAACCGGTTTACATCTATATAGACACAAGATATTTCCATTTTCATTCAGCAGAGCAAAATTTTTTTCAAGCACGGTATTTTTCTTGTTTATCAGCCGAAAAGCAAAAAAATGAAATTGAAATCCGGACTGCATTGGGCTATAATGCCAGTATAGTGGAGGGATGAACAGATGCAGGTAAAAGAATTATCCATGCGCGCCCGGGAGGCGGCATATCAGCTTTCAGCTCTTGATCTGAATGGAAAAAATGAAGCGCTAAAAGGCGTGCAGCAGGCGCTTAAAAATCATGCGGCTCATATTTATGAAGAAAACCAAAAGGATCTTGCCCAGGCGGAAAAGGAGCAGCTGGCAGGGCCCCTGCTTAAGCGCCTGAAATTTGATGAAAAGAAAATGAAGGATGTGCTGGAGGGGATTGATTCTCTGATCGGCCATCCCGATCCCGTGGGCCAGCTGCTCCTTGCCAGGGAGCTGACTCCGGGGCTGGATTTATATCGGGTGAGCTGCCCCATCGGCGTGATCGGGGTGATTTTTGAATCCCGGCCGGACGCCCTGGTGCAGATTGCGGCGCTGTGCTTAAAGAGCGGAAACAGCGTGCTATTAAAGGGCGGCAGGGAAGCGCTGCGCACCAATCGGGCGCTGTTTGCTGCGATTGAAGAAGGATGCCGGGGCCTTTTGCCGGATGGATGGGCCGCCCTTTTGGAAACCCGGGATGACGTAAACGAAA
>SVGW01000005.1 GCA_015056125.1 Clostridiales bacterium
TGTGGCGGATACAGCGAAGCGGAGGAATCGAGCGAAAGGGAGAATTGCGACCGGTAGGAAGCAAGGCGACCTTTGAGCTCGCGGAATACGGCCCTTCGACGCATCCCAAGGGTTTTTTGACAGTCTGAAGCCCACAGATATATCCGTAGGCTTTGATGGGAGCATCTTTACTCCTGCGTTTCGTTATTCCGCCTTGGGCTTACGGGTGCGGGGCTTTTTTTCCGCCGCAGGCTTTTCTTCGGTTTCTGCCTTGGGTTTCCGAGTACGGGTTTTCTTTTCCGCGGCAGGCTTTTCTTCGGTTTCTGCCTTGGGTTTCCGGGCCCGGGGCTTTTTCACAGGCGCAGGGGCTTCTTGGGCTGCAGCGGTCGCAGGCGCATCATGGCCCAGCATATCCCGATACAAAGAGAGATATACTTCCGCAGAATGGCCCCAGGAATAATCTCCGTTCATGGCGCGGCTCTGCAAAAGCTGCCATACCTGCTTCTGCTCCTGATAGAAAAACAGGGCGCGGCGCAGGGTATAGAGCATATCATGGGCATTATAATTGAAGAAGGTGAAGCCGTTACCGGCATTATTGGCTTCATTATAGGAAAGCACGGTATCCCTCAGGCCGCCGGTTTCGCGAACCACAGGCAGGGTGCCATAGCGCAGGGCGATCATCTGAGACAAGCCGCAGGGCTCAAACTGAGAGGGCATCAGGAACACATCCGCGCCGGCATAGATCCGATGGGCCAGGGCGCCATCCATCTTGAAGCGGGCGGCCACCCTGCCGGGATAATGCTGCTCGGCCCAGCTGAACAGATTCACATACTTGGCATCGCCCATGCCCAGCACCACCAGCTGCACCTTTTCAGACATAATTTCCCCAATCACCCGATCCACCAGATCCAGGCCCTTCTGATTGCTCAGACGGCTGATAATGGCCACGATGGGGGTATCCTCACTCTGCTCCAGGCCCAGTTCTTCCTGCAGGGCGCGCTTGCAAAGGGCCTTGCCGCTTACGTCATCCGCGGTATAGTGGGCAGGAATCAGCGGATCGGTAGCAGGATTATATTCCTTGATGTCGATGCCGTTGAGCACGCCGGAGAGATGCTCACGCTTGGCCCGCAGCAGCCCATCCATCCGTTCGCCGTAGTAGGCGGTCTGGATTTCTTCGGCATAAGAGGGGCTCACGGTAGTGATCTCATCGCCATACACCAGGCCAGCCTTCATAAAGTTGGCGCAGCCATAGCATTCCAGCTTATCGTTGGTGAAATATTCATCCCCAATGCCCAGCACATCCTGCACATCCGGGATACCGAAAATCCCCTGATACTGGAGATTGTGGATGGTATACACCGTTTTTATATTTTCGTAGAAGGGCAGATGCTGATACTGGATGCGCAGCAGCGCCGGGGTCATGCCGCTCTGCCAATCGTGGGCATGGATGATATCGGGCTGGAACTGCAAAAGCGTCAGGGCGTTTAAGCAAGCGCGGCAGAAGAAGCCAAAGCGCTCATGCTCATCCCCACCCAGGCCGTAAATATAGCTGCGGCCATAGTAGTATTTATTATCTACGAAGTAGTAGGTGACGCCGTCCTTTTTCAAAGCCTCGATGCCGCAATACTGCTTGCGCCAGCCAAGCTCCACTTCAAAATCCACCACATGCTCCATATCCTTCACATACTCATGGGGGACGGCGCTGTACAAGGGCAGCATCACTCTCACATCATGGCCTTTTTCAGCCAGCACAGGGGCCAGAGCGCCTACCACGTCCGCCAGGCCGCCTGTTTTGCAAAACGGCACGCACTCGGAAGCCGTAAACAGAATCTTCATTCGGGGAATTTCCTCCTTTTATATTCGCCGATATGCCTGCATGCTTTTTCAGGCACAACCCGGGCAGTATACCACAATTCTTTCAAAGAATCAACCGTTTTTCCAGCAAAATGAAAGACCGGCAAGCGGTCTTTCATTTTCTATTTTACACGATCATATTCTTGGTGATCACGATGGGATAGCTTCTGGGGGCCAGTAGCTTGGTATTTTCCCGGATGGTGGCCTGTTTGTCCAAAATGCAGTGCTGCAGTTCGGCGCCCGATTGCACCAGGCCGTCCTGCATAATGATGCTATCCTTCACCACGGCGCCTTTTTCCACATGCACGCCCCGGAAGAGGATGCTGTTTTCCACGGTGCCTTCTACCACGCAGCCATCGGCAACGAGAGAATTTTTCACCTGGGCGCCGTTCAGATACTGGGAAGGCATTTCATCCCGCAGTTTGGTCAGCACAGGGCGATCCTTGGGGAAAAGATCGGCCCGGGTATCCTTGTCCAGCAGATCCATGGAGCAATCAAAATATGCCTGCACGGAATCCAGATGCCACACCTTGCCCTTGTGCTCAAACCCCTTCACCTTCAGGGAACCGTCATAAATGCCGTTCATCAACAGATCACGGGTCAGGTGATATTGGCCGCGGGATACAGCCTGATCCACCAGGGAGATCAGCAGTTCCCGGCGCACGCAGAAGGTTTCCATATAGGTATAGGGCAGGCGGGCGATGGCGGGATCCACTTCCAGAGCGGATACGCGTCCGTCTTCTTCCACCTGGATATACCGGCCCATGCCGTTGCGGCGCATGGCGGAATCCTTGGTATAGAGCAGGGTAATATCAGCGCCGGAGGCCTCGTGAGCTTCCGCCATTTCATCAAACTTGGCAGAAAAGAGCATATGGGTATCGGTGATGACCACATAGCGCTCCTTGCTGCGGCGCAGATAATGCAAATTGGAGCGCAGCGCATCCAGGAAGCCGGAATACACACCCACGTTATCCTTGGTCAGGAAGGGCGGCAGAATCACCAGACCGGACCGCTTGCCGTGCAGATCCCACTCCCTGCCGGAGCCCAGGTGGTCCATAAGGCTATTGTAATTGCGCTGAGCAATCACGCCCACATTGCGCACGCCGCTGCCCACCATAGCGGAAAGCGGGAAGTCAATCAGCCGATAGCGGCCGCAAAGCGGCACGGCGGCAACGGCGCGGGAAGCAGTGAGTTCTCTAAGCTGCGCATCCCTTTCGCCGGTATAAATAATGCCCATTATATTTTTCATGGTTGCTTACCCCTTCCTCAGCCTTCGCCAAATTGCTCGCCAGCCTTCACCACGGCGCCGCAGGGCACCACAGCATCCTGGCCTACCACGGCGATCAGGCCTTCGCCTTCGCCAACCTGCGCATCCTTGGAAACCACGGCATTTTCAGCCACAATGGCCCTTCTCACCACAGCGCCCGCTTCGATCTTCGCCCCGGGCATGATCACACTGTCAATCACCTGAGCGCCTTCTTCCACCACCACGCCGGAGGAGAGGATGGAATGCACCGCGCTGCCCATCACTTCGCAGCCCTCGGTGATCAGGCTGTTTTCCACATGGCAGGTAGGTGCCAGATACTGGGGCAGCATGCCCAGGTTACGGGCATAGATGCGGAATTTCTTATCATGCAGATTGATTTCCGGGTCTTTTTCCAGCAGATCCATATTGGCTTCCCACAGGCTTTCGATGGTGCCCACGTCCTTCCAATAATCGTTGAAGGAGTAGGCCACCATGCGCTGGCCGTCCTTGAGCATGGTAGGAATGATATTTTTGCCAAAGTCGTTGGAGGAGTTGGGGTCCTGATCATCGGCGATGAGATACTGCTTCAGCTTTTCCCAGGTAAACACATACACGCCCATGGACGCGTTGTTGGACTTGGGATTGGCGGGTTTTTCTTCAAATTCGGTGATATTGTCGTTGGCATCGGTATTCATAATGCCAAAGCGGCTGGCTTCTTCCCAGGGCACCTGGCGCACGGCGATGGTGGCGTCCGCCTGATGGGCCTCATGATGGGCGATCATGGCAGCGTAGTCCATCTTATAAATATGATCGCCGGAGAGGATGAGCACATAATCGGGATCATACTGGGCGATAAAGGCCAGGTTCTGGAAGATAGCGTTGGCCGTTCCCTTATACCATTCGCCGGTTTTTCCGGTGTGGTAGGGAGGCAACACAAACACGCCGCCGGACACCAAGTCCAGATCCCAGGGAGCGCCGCTGGCGATATAGGCATTGAGCTCCAGGGGCTGATACTGGGTGAGCACGCCCACTACGTCAATGCCTGAATTGGAGCAGTTGGACAGGGGGAAATCAATGATCCGGTATTTCCCACCATAGGGAACAGCAGGCTTGGCCATGTGCCGCGTGAGAATTCCCAGACGGCTCCCCTGGCCGCCAGCCAGCAGCATGGCAACACAGCGCTTTTTGCGAAGCATGATGAAAAGACCTCCTTATGATTTGGTTCTTTGCCTTATTTCCTGCGGCAAAAAACCTGTTTCAAGCATGTACAAATATTTACATTCGCGGTGTTTTCAGAAAATCCTTTAATCGGATGTATTTTTCCCAAAATATACATTATTTTTACCTATTTTGATATCTTTTTCACTTGAAAATACACAGTAGCCAAGGGCGGAGCGCATACCAAGCAGGAAAAGGGCTGTTTTTCATAGGGAATGGGCTCTGCCCGGACGGGAACGCTGTGGTATTGACCGCTTCCTCCAAGCTCCGCCTGATCCGAATTGAAAATCTCCGTCAGGCAACAATCATAAGGCAGCCCGATCCGGTATTGAGCATCGGGATGGGGGGTAAAATTGGTGAGGCACACAAGGGGAGCGCATCGGCCTGCGCTGCGCATAAAGGCCACGGTACTCCCCTCCCAATTATCCACCGACAGCCATTGGAAGCCTTCCCATCCGTCATCCACTCGGTGCAGAGCAGGAAGCTTTCGGTAAAGATGATTCAGCCGGTATACACACTCCTGCAATTCGGGGTGCATGGGATCATCCAGAAGATGCCATTCCAATTCGGCCTGCTCCTGCCATTCTGAGCGCTGGCCAAATTCCCCACCCATAAACAGCAGCTTTTTTCCGGGATGGGCCATCATATAGCCATACAGCGCCCTGAGCCCGGCAAATTTCTGCCACGCATTGCCCGGATGCTTTTCCAGCATGGAGCGCTTTAAATGCACTACTTCGTCATGGGAAAAAGGCAGAATATAATGCTCGCTGAATGCATAGCACAGTGAAAATGTAAGCTTATCGTGATGATATTTTCGGTATATGGGATCCTTGCCGATATAGAAAAGCATATCGTTCATCCAGCCCATATTCCATTTAAAATCAAATCCCAGGCCGCCCTCGCTTACCGGATGGGTTACCTGCGGGAATGCGGAGGATTCTTCTGCGATCATGATGGCTCCCGGGCATTTTTCCTTCACCGCTTCATTGAGGCTGCGGAGAAATGCCACGGCTTCCCCATTCACATTGCCCTCATCCTGATTTGGTATCCACGCGCCGGATTGCCTGTCAAAATCGTGATAGATCATGCAGCTTACCGCATCGCACCTGAGCCCGTCCGCGTGATATTCTTTGAGCCAATACAGGGCGTTGGATAAAAGAAAACTTTTCACTTCGCCCCTTGCATAGTCAAAGAGCAGCGTACCCCACCGGGGCATTTCGGCCCGGCGCCCATCCCCGGGCTCATAGCAGGCCTCGCCGTCAAATTTTTCAAGTCCCCACTCATCCTTGGGAAAATGGGCAGGCACCCAATCCAAAATCACGCCTATTCCCGCCTGATGCAGCCGATTGATCAATTCCCGCAATTGATCCGGATCCCCGTATCGGGCGGTGGGAGAAAAATATCCCGTCACCTGATAGCCCCAGGAGCCGTCGAAAGGATGCTCCATCAACGGCAGAAATTCCACATGGGTATATCCCATTTCTCTCACGTATGGAATCAGGGAATCGGCCAGCTGCGAATACGTTTTCACCCGTCCACCTCTGCCCCGCAGCCAGCTGCCAAGGTGCATTTCATAGATGTTCACAGGCGATCTTTGAGCATTCCATTTCAGGCGCTTTTCCATCCACACCCCATCGTTCCATCGATAGCCGGACAGATCGTAAAGCACGCTGGCATGCCGGGGCCTTTGCTCGCTGAAAAAGCCATAAGGGTCGCTTTTCAAGCGCCATACGCCGTCATTCCCCAGCACCGCATACTGATATGCATGCAGCCGTTCCTTTTCTTTTCCTTTTGTCAATAGGGAAGCGGGCAAGCCAAGCTCCCAAATGCCATCCTCGCCTTTTTCCATAGGATATTTTTCATAGGCCCACTGGCAAAACGCCCCTGTTACACATACTTTTTTTGCCTGGGGCGCCCATACGGCAAAGTGCCAGCAGGGCGTTTTGCCGCTCATGGCCGGATGCGCTCCCAAAAAAGCATAGGCGTCGGTGCACGATCCTGCATGAAACTGTTCCCTTTCCACGGCATCAGGCAGAATCCATCGCATACATCTACGCTCCTTTGGCAACAGCAGATTTTATCTTTTGTTCCTTTTTTGATTATAGCATGCGCCTGGCAAATTTTCCAGTTTTTTATTTTGCTTTTCTGCGCACACTACTGGAAATTCATTGCATCCGGAGGCTATTCATGGATCATGCTGTTTTTTCCGGGGCCTCTGCCCTGACCTATGCTTCCCTTCGCGCACCCGCCCGCCTGCTTTCCTCCATCCAAAATGCATCCGGGGCGCTGCGCTCTATCCCCCGGGAGGATCTTTCCCCGGCCGGCTTATGGATGGAAGATCACGCTCGATTTCTCCTGGGTGAAGCTGATGCATTGCGCCGCGCCCTCAAAAATGCACCCCGGCTTCCGGGAGGGCATCGGGAGCCCCGAATTTTATCCCTGGCCCGCCTTATTTGCCGGGAAGGAAAAGGAGAAATCAGCGCGCCTTTGATCCTGCGCACCGCCCGGCATTTTTTTGCCGACGCAGAAATAACCCAGGCGGAACTGCATTATCTTTCCAGCGCCCTGGCCGTGGCTCTCTTTGAAAAATTAGCCCCGGTATTTTCTGCCTGCCAGGAGGAAAAAAGGCGTCTCTTGTCGGCCCGGAAATGGATCAGAGATTTGGAGGAGGGCCATCATCCCACCCTGCCCGGGGATGTGATGCTCACAGAAAAAATAATCGCCCTGCTTTCTGTGGCAGAACACGCGCAAGGGCTGCAATTTATCGATGAAATGCTTATGCAAAAGGGAAGCAGCACAGAAAAAATCACCCAGGAGGCCCATGAAAAAATGACGGAAATGGGCGAGGAAGCCGCTAAAGGAATTACTTCGTTGCGGCGCCTTTCCCGGCTTCCCTTTGATAAAATTCATGAGCGCCTAAGCCCCCTTGCCTATATTTTCAGAGAGGAAGAAACCTACCGGCAGATGGATGAAGAAAGCCGGCGCTGCTATCAGAATCGGGCAGCCCAGCTGGCCCGGCGCTTTCATGTGCAGGAAACCGCCGTGGCCCGGGCAGCCATGGCACTGAAAAAAAATCAGGAGGGCGCCCCGGGAGAAGCAGGCTATTATCTATTGGAGCGCAGCGATTTAATTGCCGCATACCTGCTCAAAAGAAAGCCCGTTCCCCGGAATGAACGCGTGAGGGAACGCTTCTTTCTGCTCCCCCTGTATCTGGGAGCCTTTCTTGCGCTGCTTATCTCTCTTTCCCTTCATGCGCCCCTCTGGCTCATTCCTTCGATCCTGCTGGCGGTATCGGAATGCCTTCGCATTCCCTATTATCGGCTCCTTCGGCGGCATTTTCCTGCCCGCATGCTGCCCCGGCTGAAAATCGACCGGCTTTCCAAGGATCAGCGCACGCTGGTGGCCGTGCCCACCCTGCTCACCTCACGGAAGCAGGCGGTGCAGATGATTCGTCAGCTTTCGGTGCTCCGCTGCGCCAATCCCGATCCCAACTTGGAATTTATGCTCCTGGCGGATTTTGCCGATTCCCCTGCCGAAAAAGATCCGCAGGATAACGAAATCATCCAAAGCGCCGCTGCTGCCATCCATGCCCTCAGCCAAAAAAAGGGCGGCGGCTTTTTTTACCTGCACAGGGAGCGCGCCTGGGATAAGGGGCAGCAGCGCTTTAGCGGCAGAGAGCGCAAACGGGGCGCTTTGGAATCATTGAATCAGCTGCTTACTCAGGGCGCTTGCCAGGATGCTTTCTGCTATTCTTCCTGCGATCCTTCCTCCCTTAAAAATCGCTATGCCTACGTAATCACCCTGGACGCCGATACCTTTTTGCCCCCAGGCGCCGCTCACAAGCTCATTGGCGCCATGGCCCATCCTCTGCAAAAGGGGCGTATTGGTATCATTCAGCCCCGCATGGAGGTATCTGCAGATACCGTGCGCACAAATACCCAGCGGCTGCTGGGAGGACAGGGCGGCGTGGATCCTTACAATCAAGCCACTCAGGATATTTATCAGGATGTGTTCTGCCGGGGTTCTTTTGTGGGCAAAGGAATTTACGAACCCAATTTATGGATGGCTCGATTGGAGGGGCGGCTGCCTGCAGGGCGATTGCTGAGCCATGATTTGATTGAGGGAGAAATAACCCAAAGCGCCCTGGCTTCCGATATCGTTTTATATGATGGCCACCCCGGAAAGCTGACCGGCTGGCAAAAGCGCCTTCACCGGTGGACCCGGGGCGATTGGCAGTTGCTTCCTTTCTTAAAGGATCAAAAGCTGTCCCTTCTTTCCCGACATAAAATATGGGATAATATGCGCCGCTCCCTTTTGCCTGCAGCCCAAGTGATCCTGCTTTTGGCAGCCGCCCTACTTGGCAATCCTTTTCTATGCCTGCTGGGGCTCCCCTGGCCCATACGGGGCATGGGCATCCGGCTGATGATGCTGCCCGCCAAAGCGCTGACCCTGCTGGACGCCATGTTCCGCGCCCTGTATCGGTTGCTGATCAGCAAAAGAGAATTGCTCTCCTGGGTTACTGCCGCCCAGGCGGAGGCGGGCGGCCAGTTGCCCCTTTCCTGCACCCTTTCCCAGCTCATCGCCGGTACGGCCATGATTTTTTTCTCCCTTTTGCCCGGCGGCTTTCTTCCTTTGGTGTTCGCTGGGCTTGCCTGGGTGCTATCGCCCCTTTTTGCCCAGCAGGCAGACGCCCCGATCCGGGGCGAACTGAAATTCACTCCCCGGCAAAGAGAGGAAGTGCGCGCCCTGGCCCGGGATACCTGGCGTTTTTTTGAAGACACCGTCACCAAGGAGCACCACTTCCTGCCCCCTGACAACGTGCAGACCGAGCCGGATAAGGGCGCTGCCCTTCGCACCTCTCCCACCAATATCGGCCTGTATCTCCTTTCCTGTGCCGCTGCCAGAGAGCTGGGGTTTATCACCACCAAGGCCCTGTGCCAGCGTTTTTCCGATACCCTTTCCGCCCTGGAAAAAATGGATACCTGGCAGGGCCACCCCTATAACTGGTACAGCCTGGAAAGCTGCCAGCCCCTGGCCCCGGCCTTTATTTCCACCGTGGATTCGGGCAATCTGGCGGGGTGCCTCATGGCCTGCGCCCAAATATGCCGCATGCGCCTATCTGAGATGAGCGAGGAGGATCAAAATCTCCCCGCCCGGTTTGACGCATTCCTTGAACGGATGGATTTTTCTGCGCTGTATGATCATGGCGAGCGGCTTTTCTATATTGGCTGGGACGTATCCGCCGCCCGGCCCACACCTGCGCATTATGATCTGATGGCCAGCGAAGCCCGGCTCACTTCTTTCATTGCCGTTATGCGGGGGCAGGTGCCTCTTTCCCATTGGAAAAAGCTGGGCCGCCACGTCATACGAGCAGGCGGCGGCCCCTCCCTGCTTTCCTGGGGCGGCACCATGTTTGAATATTTGATGCCCGCCCTGCTTTTGCCCCTGACCCGTGGGAGCCTGCTGGGAGAGGGCTGCATGAATGCCATTCGCGCCCAGATGAGCGCGCATCCCTCCCGTCCCTTTGGCATCAGCGAAAGCGGCTATTATGCCTTTGATCCCGATCTCAATTATCAATACAGGGCCTTTGGCCTGCCCAAGCTCTCTCTTTCCGGAGAAACCCATGGCCAGGTAATCGCTCCCTACGCTTCCATGCTGGCCCTTCCCTTCTTTCCCCGGGCCGCCGCCGATAATCTTTTGAGGATGAAAAAGCTGGGGTGGGCGGATCGCCACGGGCTGTATGAAGCGGCGGATTATTCTCCCCAGCGGGTGGAGAAAACGCCCCGCCTGGTCATGAGCCACATGGCCCACCACCAGGGGATGATTCTGTGCGCGGCCTGCAACGCCCTTACCGATAATGCCCTGGTGCGCGCCTTTATGTCGCCGCCCCCTGCCCGGGCTTACGCCCATTTGCTTTTGGAAAAAGCCCCCCGCCGTATCCATCGCCGTCCAGAGCTGCCCCCACCCCGGGAAGAGGCCTCCTCTTTTCATTCCTTTGGGCGCACGCCCCGCTTTACCCTGCCACTTGATGCCCACGCGCTCCATGGCAGTGGCATGACCTGGGTGCTTTCTGCCCACGGTCAAGGATATCTGAGCTATCAAGGGATGATGATCACCCGCTTTTTTAAAGAAGCCGGAATGCCAAGCGGCCCACAGTTTTACTTGCGGGATGAAAAAACGAAGGAATCCGTGCTACCCGCTCAATGGGGAAACGCCCGCTTTGAAGCCGGCTCTGTTTCCTATACCCTTGATTTTTCATCCCTCCACTGCACTTTGCGCCACTGGATATCTCCTCTTACCGGTGCAGCCATGACCGCTGTGCAAATGGAAAACCCCACCCAGGAAGAAAAAAGCGTAGAAGTAATCTCCTTTCTGGAAATTGCCCAGAGCCCCCAGGCGGCGGATGAAGCTCATCCCAATTTCCGGGATTTATCCGTACTCATTGAAAAATGGGGCGGCTCGGGCCTGATTTCCCGGCGTCTTCCCCGGGATGAAAAGGATGAAATGCCCTTGATCGGCCATGGCGTAATCGGCGAAACAGCCGCCCTTCGCCGCCAGGGGGACCGAACGCTTTTTCTGGGAAGAATGGGCAGCTATTTAGCGCCCCATCAGCTTTCTGAGGACGCAGCCAATTGCCAATATCGCCTGGGCAGCGTAATCGCCCCCTGCCTCTCTCTTCGTGTAAAACTACAAATCAGGCCCGGAAAAAACAGCACCCTTTTCTTCATTACGGCTGCCAGAAAAACGGAAGAAGAATTAAATGCCCTTTTGCTCTCCCCGGATGCTCTTCACGCATCTTTCTCCCTGGCAGCCACCCAGGCCCGGATGGCCCTGAGATTTCTGGGAATTGATGGGCGAATGCTGAGCTATTACCAGCAAATGCTGGGAGCGCTGTGTTTTTTAGGGCAGCCGCATCAGGCCGTATCCTCTACCGCGCCCCGAAACGCCCTTTGGCGAATCGGCGTTGCAGGGGTATTGCCCGTTCTCTTTATCCATATTCATCAGGGCGCTGATAAGGCCCTGATACGCCATGTGCTCCGGGCGCACAGTTGGATGCGTATGCAAGGAATCTGGGTGGACTGCATCTTCTTTTGCCAGGAATCCGGGGGCTATCAGCGCCCGGACCGGGATACCGTATCCCAGCTCGTTGCCGCCAGCCCAGCCCGGGATCTCATCGGAAAAGACGGAGGCGTGCACCTGGCGTCCGGCACGGAAAAAGAGGCAAAGGAAACCGCCGCCCTTGCCCAGCTCGTATTGCAGGGGCACCTGCCTTTAAACGCCCAGCTTTCCGCCCTGCGCACAGGGCTGCCTGAAAAAAGCAATGCTGCTCTTCATATTCCTTTTCCGGTGGCCCCGCCGCCTTTGCACCTGAATAATTCCTTTGGCGGCTTTACCCAGGAGGGGGCCTATGCCGTTTATGCCCCCGCACCTGTTCCCTGGCATAATCTGCTTTGCAATCCACACTTTGGCACCCTGGTATCCGATAGCGGCATCCTCCAATCCTACAGCGAAAATTGCCGCTTAAAGCGCATTACCCGTTTTTCTCCGGATGTACACAGGCATTTTGCCAGTGAAGAAATTTTCCTTCAGGATGAAGCGGGAATTTTCTATCCCTTGGCTCGGCCCACCGCCATCCACGAACCTGGCGTAACCGCCTATCATACGTTGGCCGGCAACATATCTGCCGACTTGCACCTGTTCGCCCATGCCGAATTGCCCCTGGGCGTGCGCTGGCTCACCCTCCGGGGAAATGAGCCACAAAAAATACGGCTGTATTATCTTGTGCGCTTTGCTATGGGAGAACATCCTGAAACCACCCGCTGCCAAACAGAGGGGCATTTTATCTACGCAAAATGCGGCGATATGGAGGGGCTTGCCTGGGCAGCGCTGAAGGGGGCAACGGCCCAGTGCCTTTCCCCAGCCATGCTCTTTGGGCTCATGGGCGATTCATTGCCTCCAGGCCTTGTTTCTGCCGCCCAGAACCATGGCAGCGCAGCGCTCTTTTCCCTTGAATTGGTCCTCCAGCCCCATGACCCCGCCTCCCTTTCCATGGTCCTTGGCTATGGAGAAAATGAAGAGGCAGCCAAAGCCCACTTTACCGTCCTGCAGGAGGAGGGAGGCGGCCATGCCCTTCGCAGGGTGCGCGCCGATTGGGCAAAAAAGCTTTCCGGCCTCACCCTTTTTTCGGGGGATCCGCCCCTGGAATGGATGCTGAATCGCTGGCTTCCCTGCCAAACCCGCATGGCCCGGCTCATGGCCCGGATGGGGCCGTATCAATCCGGCGGTGCCTATGGCTTTCGGGATCAATTGCAGGATTTACTGATTCTTCTTCACACCGATGCCCACGCCGCAAGAAACCATCTTCTTCTTTGCGCCGCCCATCAGTTTCCCGAAGGGGACGTGCAGCACTGGTGGCACGCCCCTGCCCGGGGCGTGCGTACCCGTATCAGTGACGATAAACTGTTTTTGCCCTATATGGCCGCACTTTACGTTCAGATTACCGGGGATCGCGAAATTCTTTCCGCCCCTGCCCCCTATCTTTTTTCAGTGCCCCTGGAAAAAGGGGAGGATGACCGCTACGAAAATCCGCCTTTTACGCCTTGGGAAGAGCCCCTGCTGCAGCACTGCATCCGAGCCATTGATTCCGTTTCCCTGGGTATTCACGGCCTGCCGCTCATGGGCAGCGGGGATTGGAACGACGGCATGAACCGGGTGGGAGGCGAAAGCGGAGAAAGCGTGTGGCTGGGTTTTTTCCTGGCCCTGGTACTTCGGGAATTTGCCCCCCTTTGCCCACAGGAAACCAAAGAAAAATACCAGCAGATGCGAAGAAAATTACTGGCAGATGCGGAGCATGCCTGGACGGGAAAATGGTATCTGCGCGCCTGGTATGATACGGGGGAAGCCCTGGGCGGCCCCGACACCGATCCGCCCAGGATTGATTTAATCAGCCAGAGCTTTGCCGTGCTTGCAGGCGCGCCCCGGGATCATGCCCGTACTGCGCTTTCCCATGCCGTGCAGTTGCTTTATGATCGGGAGCATCAGCTAGTCAGGCTTATGAATCCGCCCTTTTCCGTTCAGGAACAGGCAGGCTATATTGGCGCTTACGCACCGGGCATTCGGGAAAACGGAGGCCAGTATACCCACGCCGTTCCCTGGCTGGTAATCGCCCTGTGTAATTTGGGAGAATACGCTCTGGCCTGGGAAATTGCACGGGGGCTGCTGCCTGCAAACCGCAGCGACACCCGGGAAAAGGCGCTTCTCTACAAGGTGGAGCCCTATGTGCTGCCAGGGGATATCTATACGGAAGAAAACATCGGCCGGGGCGGCTGGACCTGGTATACCGGCAGCGCCGCATGGCTGTATTACACGCTGATTACCGTGCTGCTGGGCTTTGAAAAGCGGGGCGACAGAGCGCGCCTTACCCCCTGCCCCGAGCCCGGCATGGAAGAATATACCCTGATCTACCGCTATCACAATACCAGTTATCATTTTACCGCTGCCCGGGACGCCGTTTTTTCCACTTTGGATGGGGAAAAGCTGCCAGACGGCTGGGTGACGCTGCAAAATGACGGACGTACTCACGAAGCCAGGTTTCCCTTGCGGAAATAAAACGCTTTTCCGGCACACAGGTCAATCAGGCCGCTTTTCTCCCATATTGTGAAAGCGGCTTTTTCTTTTTATTTTTCGGCAGGAAAACGGAAAAAAGAAGGCGAATTATTCAAAGATGCGCTCTTTTTGGGCGCGTGCAAGAGGGGTGATTTATGTGCTGACGGAAGAAATGCTGCGGGAGAAAGCAGGGGAACAGGAATATCTGCAAGGCCAGGCCCTGTTTCACCGTGCGCTGGTGCGGGAAGCACGACGGACGAAGGAGGAAGCCGTATATCTGGTCTCCGGGGAGGATCGGCACACGGTCAGGGTGACTGCCTGCGGCATTCATTGCGATTGCGGCATGAATATATGCAGCCACGGCGTGGCTGCCGCTCTGATGGCCATGGAAAGCGGCGCCATGCAGGAAATGGAAAAGCGCCGGGCCCAATTGGCCGTTCCTGCCCTGTTTGAAGCAGTTTCCGGGATGCTGCCCGAATCCGACGGCATCCAGCTTTATCCTGCCCTTTTCCTGACCCGCGAGGGCCTTCGGATCGGCCTGCGGGTGGGGGAAGACAGGCTTTATGTGGTGCGCCATATTCCCCATTTTCTCCAGTGCCGGGAGGACGGAACGCCCCTGCCCTTTGGCAAAGGATTTGAATATCGCCCCCAGTGGATGCATTTTGATGAAAAGCAGGAAAGGCTGTTGGATATCCTGGCCGAATATTGCGAAGCCCCCGCGGCCAAATCCCTGGCCGGAGCCGAGGCCCGGGTCATGCTTCTGCCCCCCCGTGCGGCGGCCCGGGTGCTGTTTGCCCTGCGCCAAATGCCTTTTACCCTGCAAATTTCCGGGGAGCAGTATACCTTAAACGGCATTGAGGAAAGATCCATTCCCTTGAATTTTCATCTGTCCGGAAGCCCGCAAAAGCTGCAGATGACTGCAGAATTGCCCAATTCGCTCCGGGCGCTAAATAAAGATTATTCCGTTGTGATGGCGGACGGAGAATGCGTATTCACCCCCCCGGAGCAGCGGGCGCTGCTTGCCGCCCTGTGCCGTTTTTCCACCGGACGGGAGGTCTCCTTCGCCTTTTCTCCCCAAGAAACCCAGCGGGTAATGAGCGAATTGATGCCCTTCCTTTTGCGCATCGGCACCGTCACCATCGATCCTGCTTTGGAAAGCAAATTTCTCCATCTGCCCTTAAAAGCCCAGGTGTATCTGGATAAGGAGGGCCCGGATGTGACCGCCAAAGTCACTTTTTCCTATGGCCAGGTGGAAATTGATCCCTTCGCTCCGGAAAATGCCCCCGATGGGGCGCTGCTGCTCCGGGACGTGCCCGCTGAGCGGGTCATTCTGGATGAATTGGCTCAGGATGGCTTCCGGGTGTGCCGGGGGAAGGTATATTTAAGCGGTTCTGATCGCATCTATGATTTTGTTACTCTGGGCGCAGGACGGCTTACCCAGTGCGCCGAGGTATTTTTCAGCAAGGATTTCAGAAAAATCACGCCCCGCAAGCCCCTGTTTAAGGGCGCTCTGCGGCTGAAAAACGGCCAGCTCATTCTGGAAATGATGGATGGGGATACCCCCATTGAGGAGCTTTTTCCCCTTCTGGAGGCACTGCGTCGGAAGAAGCGCTATTTCCGCTTCAAGGAGGGCACCTTCCTGGATTTGAGCGACGCCGATGAATGGCAGCCCCTGGCGGAGGCTGTAGCGGAAGCCGGTGAAAATACCGGCCGAGAAGAATTGGGGGCCTGCTGGGCCGCCTATCTTTCCGCCTTGGTCAAGGAAAAAAAGCTGGATGTGGAATTGGATGCCGGCACCGCCAAGGCTGCTTCTCTCTCCTTTACTGCGCCTCCCGCTCCGGTCAAGGATTTGCGCCCCTATCAGGAGCGGGGCTATCAGTGGATTTTATCCCTGCATGCCTTGGGCATGGGCGGCATATTGGCGGATGATATGGGCCTTGGCAAAACCGTGCAAACCCTCACCGCCCTACTTTCCAGCGTGCAGAACGCTGAAGAGAAAAAGCCCTCTCTGATCGTGGCTCCCACCTCTCTTACCTACAACTGGCTCAGCGAATGCGCCCGGTTTACCCCCCGATTATCCGTGCTGCTTATAAGCGGCAGCCAGGCCGCCAGGGCAGAACAAATCGAAACCATCAAAGGCAAAAATGCCCCTGATCTGGTGATTACCAGCTATCCCCTCATCCGCCGGGATATTTCGCTCATGGCGGATATTCCCTTCCGCTTTGCGGTATTGGATGAAGCCCAGCAGATCAAAAATGTGCAGAGCGTGGGTGCCCATGCAGTGAAGCAATTAACCGCCGAAACCCGCATTGCCCTTACCGGTACCCCCATGGAAAACCATGCGGGAGAATTGTGGTCCATCTTTGATTTTGTGCTGCCGGGTTATCTCCCCCGATACACTGATTTTCTGCGCCGCTGGGGCGAAGGCCAGAACGCCGAGGATCTGCGCCGCAGAATCCGGCCGTTCCTTATGCGCCGCCTGAAAGGCGATGTGCTGGGCGAACTGCCCGAAAAGCTGGAAAGCGTGCTCATGGCAGAATTGCCCCCCGAGCAGCGCCGGGTATACGATGCGGCCATGCTGCAAAAAAGGGAGCGGGTGGGCGAAATCCTTCGGGATCGGGGGCTCTCCCGGGGCAGGGCCGAAGTGCTCTCCGCCATTACGGAATTGCGCCAAATTTGCTGCCATCCCGCCTTGTGCCTCTCTGATTATGCCGGGGTATCCGGCAAAATGGAATTGCTCATGGACGTGCTCCCCGGCGCCCTTTCCGCCGGCCGCCGTGCGCTGGTATTTTCCCAGTTCACCTCCATGCTCCATCTCATTGAAAAGCGCCTGAAAGCAGAGGGCATCCCCTATCTGTATCTGGATGGGGAAACGCCTCCGGCCCAGCGCCTGGAATTGACCCGCCGCTTCAATGAAGGGGAAACGGATGTATTCCTCATTTCTCTCAAGGCGGGGGGCACGGGGCTAAATCTCACCGGCGCCGATCTGGTGATCCACTACGATCCCTGGTGGAACCCCACCGCCGAAGAGCAGGCCACTGGCCGCGCCCACCGCATCGGGCAAACCAAGAAGGTGGAGGTGCTCCGATTGGTGGTGCACAATTCCATCGAAGAGCAGGTATTGCACATGAGCGACCGCAAGCGCAAGCTTTTTGACAAGCTCATCACCCCAGGGGAAGAAATGCCCACCCGGCTTACGGAAAAGGATATTCTTTCTCTGTTTGACTAAGTGGGGAAATACAGGTATAATAGAAGCCAGAAATATTTCCCATCCTTTTTCCCACCGTTTTCTACCCTACCGGAAAGCAGGTTTTACGATATGCAGCTATCCCAATCCATGGATAAAAAGCGCCGGATCATCATTCTGGCAGCGCTGGGCATTTTAACCCTTCTGATCATCCTGACCCTGCTGGGCGTATTTGGCGGCGGCAGCCGGAAGATGAGCGCAGTGCAGCTGCGCTGCGTGGCCAC
This sequence comes from Clostridiales bacterium, assembly GCA_015056125.1. Classification (GTDB taxonomy): domain Bacteria; phylum Bacillota; class Clostridia; order Christensenellales; family Aristaeellaceae; genus RUG563. Next base: position 17,375 of record SVGW01000005.1, read on the forward strand.
CCAGGACGTAACCTCCTTTGGGGACAGCGTGCTCTATTACGATGGCATGACCCTGTTTTGCCTGAATGCCAAGGGCCATGAAAAATGGAGCTACACCCTGGGCGAAAACGCCGCCTTCAGCTGCAGCGATCGGGTGGTGGCCGCCTGGTCCGGCACCCAGCTGCACATTATCAATAAGGACGGCCGATCCACCTATAAGGATAATATGGCCGATGTGATCCAGTTTGCCCGGGTGGGCAGCAAATACGTGGCCGCCGTGCTGGGAACGGATGTGAGCCCCTCTTTGGTGATCAAGGATATGCAGGGCACCAGCGTAGATAATGAAACCACCGCCTATGAGGATATGGTGATATTGGATCTGGGCTTTTTCGCCGATGGCGAATATCTTTGGAGCACATCCATGGATGTATACGGCACTGTACCTACCACCACCATGCACACCTTCCGGGTGAATCTGAGCAACTCCGGCGAAATTTCCCTGGGCGAAAATCTCACCTATGCCATCATCTACGCCGGCCAGGAGCTGAACGTGATCAGTACCCGGCAATTGCGCCAATATGACTATCGGGGTACTCAGGATCCCACCGGTACCGTGCTGATCTACGGCTGGCAGCTGATGGATCATCAGGTGAGCGGCAATAACGCCATGCTGCTCTTTGCCCCCTCCAGGCAGATGGAGGGATTGGAGGGCGTGAATCAGCTGCGCCTGCTCTCCGGCGCCACGGACAAGCGCTTCACCCTGCCCTCCTCCTGTATTGGCGCCACTTTGTATAACCGCAAAATATATGCTTTTTCCAATGATACCGTATACCGCGCTGATATCAATGCTCAGCGTTTCACTGCCATCAGCCTCCCCGCTGAAATTGGCGGAAAAACCGTGACCAATTTCTTGGGCATGCTTTCCAATGGCGTGGCGCTTCTGTGCTGCGACAGCGATGTATATGCCGTCACTCTGCCATGAGCAAAGAAATCGGCCTGTATATTCACATTCCTTTTTGCAGGCAGAAATGCGCCTATTGCGATTTTGCCTCCTTTGCGGGGCAGGAAAGCAAAATGGCGGATTATGTAAAATGCCTGATCCGGGAAATTCGGCAAAAAAACCGGAAGGATGTGCGCATCGCCACCCTCTATATCGGCGGCGGCACCCCCTCCCTCCTTCCTCCCTCCCTGATGGAACAAATTCTTCGGGCCGCCCGGGAATATTTTGATTTTCTTCCTGACGCCGAATGCTCCTGCGAATGCAATCCCGGCACGTTGACGGAAGCGTTTCTCGCCGTTCTTCGGGATGGGGGCGTCAATCGGCTTTCCCTGGGGGCCCAGGCATCCCAGCCCCATTTGCTTTCCCTTCTTGGCAGAATCCACACCTGGGGGCAGGTGGAAGATAGCGTGCAACTGGCCCGGCAATACGGCTTTCATAACCTGAACCTGGATTTGATGCTGGGCCTGCCCACCCAAACCCTTGCCCATGTGGAGGAAACCCTCCAACGGGCCCTCGCCCTCTCCCCCACCCATCTTTCCTGCTATGGATTGATCGTGGAGGAAGGCACCCGAATGCAAATGATGGTGGACAGCGGAAAATGGGCGCTGCCGGATGAAGATACGGAACGGGCCATGTATGAATGCTGCCGAAAAACTTTGGCAGATCACGGCCTCATCCAATACGAAATCAGCAATTTCGCCAAACCTGGCTTTGCCTGCCGGCATAACCTGGATTGCTGGAAACGCAAGGAATACATTGGCGTGGGAAGCTCCGCCTGCGGCTTCCTGGAGGATGTGCGCTATCAAAATCCCCTGCTTCTGGAAGACTATCTGGCAGGAAAGCCGGCGGAGGAAACCTTCATTTCTTCCCAGGACGCCCGCTTTGAAAGCGTGATGCTGGGGCTGAGAATGACGGAGGGCATCAAAGAAGCAGATTTTTTCGCCATGCACGGCGTAACCCTGGAAAACGTGTACGGTGAAAAGCTGAAAAAGCCCCTGCAGGAAGGCCTGCTTTGCCGGGAAAACGGTTTTTTGCGCCTCACCCGCCGGGGGATGGACGTGCAAAACCGCATTTTGGTAGAATTATTATAATTTTCCTGGAACAAAATATCCTTGAAAATCGTCTTATGAGTGTGAACAGTTTCATTCGGAGGGAAGCATCATGAAAAAGCGTTTACTGAGCCTCACCCTGGCCCTGCTGTGCATCCTCAGCCTGGCCCTGCCTGCCCGGGCGAACACCCTGCTTGCCGCTGGGGAATATGCCATTGTGGAGGGAACTTCCACGTTAAACCTGCGCCAGGGCCCCGGCACCAATTACGCCTGGCTTGGCAGCGCCCAGCAAAATGACTGGGTGCAAATTCTGGGCGAATCGGGCAATTGGTACTATGTGACCATTGTGGAATCGGGACGCACGGGCTATATGAGCAAAAATTTCCTCACCCGCGCCTCTGCCTTTGAATCCTCCATGGGCACAAATGGCGTGGTAACCAATCCCAAGGCCACCCAATTTCTCAATCTGCGCCAGTATCCCAGCTATTCAGCGCCGGTGCTGGGCATCTATTATAACGGCACCGCCTTTTCCACCCTTTCCTTCTCGGATGGCTGGTATCAGGTGCTGCTGAGGGACGGCAAGGTGGGCTATTTCCGCCAGGAATTTGTCACCGTTGGAAACGCTTCTCCTTTGGGCGAAGCCGCGCTGGTGCGCACCTTGAACGGGGGCAAACTGAACCTGCGCACTGCGCCCACGTATAACGGCTCCTCCATCATTGCTCAAATTGCCAATGGCCGCCAGGTAACCGTGTTGCTTAAAGGCAATCTTTTCTGGAAAGTAAGCGTGGACGGCATGGTGGGATATATGGATTGCTCCTTCCTCACCGAAAAGGGCGTTTCCTCAGTGAATCCTCCCGCTGCCCAAATCCCCGCGGCCCGGCCGGAAACATCGGGCTATGTGATTGTAAATAACCCCAAGGCTACCCAATTTTTGAATCTGCGTCAGCAGCCTACCACCACCTCCAAAGTGATCGCTCAGTATAAAAACGGCGTGCGCTTTGAAGTGATTGAACAGGGCGAAACCTGGTGCAAGGTATATGGCAGCGCCACCGGGAATATCGGCTATATGATGACCAAATACCTCACCCTTTACGGCCTGCCTGCCACGCCCACCAAAACCGTGCAGAACGGCAGCACCTATGTGAACCTGCGCTCCGCCCCCAGCAAAGAATCCGGCACCGTTTTTCAGCGGGTATACTCCGGCGCGCTCGTAACGGTGCTCACGCCCGGCGAGGAATGGACCCAGGTGCGCTACGGAAACGTGGTTGGCTATATGATGACTTACTTCCTCAAATAATCCGTATTGATCAAAAGCCCGATGATTTGGCAGACCGCTGATTCGGGCTTTCTTTTTTTGCCAATCCCCTAAAAAATCGAACGAAAGGGGATGGCAAAGTGCAATATAATATGATATAATATCATGTGGAAGCGTATGCCCTTCCAAAATTAATGGCAAGGAAGATACGTTATTGAAGAAACTTTCGAAGCAAGCCAGAGGAAACATGATCAATGCTTTGGTCATCATATGCACCCTGGTGCTGGTGCTTTATTTAAGCGCTTCCGGCGGCGATCTGGGAGACGCGTGGGATGCTTTGCGCTCTGCGGATCCTCTCTGGATTCTGGGTGCTTTCATTTCCTGGCTGATCTTCACCATATTTGAAGGCATGGGCCTGCACGTATTTATTCGCTGGAACAAGATCAAAATTAAATTCCGCACCTCCTTCCTGGTGGCTCTGATCGGCACATTTTATTCCAGCGTTACCCCTGCCGCTACCGGCGGCCAGCCCATGCAGGTATTCGCCCTGAAAAAACGGGGGGTGCCCACCGGTATTTCTTCCTCCGGCCTGGCCGTAAAATTTTTCACCTTTCAAACGGCGCTTCTGGTATCCACGGTGAGCATGTGGCTGATGAATGCCGAGGTGGTGAAGCCCTGCATTGAGCAAGGCGCTCCCTTCGTGATTCTAGGCTTTTCTCTGAATAGCATCTCCGTGTTGGCCGTGCTGTTGCTGGCTATTAACAGAAATATCGTCCGCTGGATTTTAACGCTCTTCATCCGCCTGGGAAGCGCCCTGCGCATCATCAAAAATGTATCCGACGCCTCTTCCAAAGCGGAAGCAGCCTTGGAGGATTTCAGTTCCAGCGTCAATATGGTTACCCATCATCCGCTTCAGCTGCTGAAACTGATTCTCCTGGCTGTGCCCCAGGTATTGGGGCTGATGAGCATCGTCTATTGCGTGTATCGCGCCCTGGGGCAAAGTGCATTTAATTATTTTGAAATTCTCACGCTTCAGCTCTTGCTCTATGTGGGCGCATCCTTCACCCCCTTACCCGGCGCATCCGGCGCCCAGGAGGGCGGGTTTTACATCTTTTTCCGGCACGTCTTCCCTGCCGATAAACTGGTGGGCGCGCTGTTGCTTTGGCGGTTTTTTACCTATTATTTCAACCTGATGACTGGCTTTGCCGGCGTGCTGCTGGACGGCACATACAGCATGCGCAAAAAGAAAAAGGCCATGTCTGAATCCGCCAGCGTTCCCAATAATTCCCCTTCGGCAGAGAAAGGAGAAATGCCCGATGCGACAGAAAATTCAAAAGCATCTGGACACCCTGATGCCCCAACGACGGGAAACAAGTAAAAAACTAAAAGAAAAAATCCACGAATCCGTTTCATCCGTCCTGCCCATCTCCCTGCTGGTGCTTGTGCTCGGCGTGGTGATCGTTCCCATCAATCTGAGTACCATGAGCCTGTTTGTGGTGGGCGCAGCGATGCTGATCTTTGGCATGGGCCTGTTCACCCTGGGTGCCGATATGGCCATGGTACCCATGGGCAACCATCTGGGCGCTCAGATAACCAAGAGCAAAAATGTATGGTTTCTGGCAGGGATTGCTTTTTTAATGGGTCTGCTCATTACCATCGCTGAACCTGATCTGACTGTGCTGGCCAATCAGGTGCAAGGTGTTTCCAACCTCACTCTGATCCTTACCGTAGCAGTAGGCGTGGGGATTTTTCTGGTAGTAGCGCTGCTGCGCATCCTGTTTCAATGGAAGCTTTCCTATATTCTGGTAGGGCTGTATGTGCTGGTCTTTTTGCTGGGCATGCTGATCAAGCCCGAATTTGTGCCCATGGCATTTGACTCCGGCGGCGTGACCACCGGCCCCATGACGGTACCCTTTATCCTGGCGCTTGGCGTAGGCGTTGCCAATGTGCGCAGCGGAAAAAATGCCCAGGACGATAGCTTTGGCCTGGTGGCACTGTGCTCCGTAGGCCCTATTCTCGCCATCATGATCATCAGCCTTTTCTTTCCTCACCTGGATAATGTACCTACTGAAAATATGACGCCTGCCGTGGCCACCACTCATGACCTGCGCGCCACATACGCCCATGCGTTCCCCCATTATCTGTGGGAAATTTTTATGGCCTTGTCCCCCGTGATTGCTTTCTTCTTTATTTTCCAGATTTTCTCCCTGCATCTGCCCTGGTCTGAAATCAAGCGCATTATCGTAGGTTTGGTTTATACCTACGTGGGCCTGGTTCTGTTCCTCACCGGCGTAAACGTAGGCTTTTTGCCCATGGGTGATTACCTGGGCAAGCAGCTGGCAGGGCTGGATTACAACTGGATTCTCATTCCCCTTGGCATGCTGATGGGCTATATGGTGGTAGCAGCCGAGCCTGCGGTACACGTGCTCAACGAGCAGGTGGAGCAGGTCACCTCCGGCGCTATCAGCAAATCCGTCATGATGAAAACCCTGTCTATCGGCGTAGCCATTTCCGTAAGCTTGGCCATGACCCGGGTACTCACCGGTATTTCCGTGTGGTATTTCCTGATCCCGGGCTATGCCATTGCACTGGTGCTCACCTTCTTTACCGATCCTATCTTTACCGCCATCGCATTTGACTCCGGCGGCGTGGCATCCGGTCCCATGACAGCTACCTTTATGCTGCCCTTAGCCATGGGCGCCTGCGGCGCAGTAGGCGGCAGCATTCTGGAAGACGCCTTTGGCCTGGTGGCCATGGTAGCCATGACCCCGCTCATCGCCATTGAAGCTCTGGGGCTTGTTTACCGGATCAAGATGAAGAAAACCGAAACCCTTGCCCAGCCTGAACCAGCACAGCCCGATCAGGCTCAGGACGTGGACGACGAAATTATCGACGTCTGATCGTATGTGGAGGATACTATGCAGAACGCTTCTTTAACTTTACTGGTTACTATTGTGGATCGCGGAAAAGGCGATGGCGTTGCTCAGTTGCTTCGTTATGAGGGGGTATTACTCCATTACATCGCTTTGGGAATCGGAACGGCCCAGAAAGGCCTGCTGAGCCTGCTGGGGCTGAAGGATACGGCCAAGGACGTAGTCTTCAGCTTCATCCGCAGCGGCGTGGCCCGGGGCGCCCTGCGCAGGCTGTCCCATGCGCTGGAAATTGATCTGCCCGGCCGGGGAATTGCTTTTTCCATTCCGGTAGGCAGCGTAGGCGGCAATCAAGCCTTGCATTATTTTATGGGCGAAGAAAAGCCCGTGGTTTCTGAGGAGGGGAACGAATCCATGCAGCAAGAGCAAAATAAAAATGATCTGATCGTAACGATCGTAAACCGGGGCTATACCGACGCCGTCATGGACGCTGCCCTGACCGCGGGCGCCCGAGGCGGCACGGTGCTCCATGCGCGAGGCGCCGGTACTGAGGAAGCCTCCCAGTTCTTCGGCATCACCATCCAGCCTGAAAAGGAAATGGTGCTGATTCTGGTGGATCATGACAGCAAGATCCCTGTGATGCAAGCCATCACCCGGAATGCGGGCCTGAATACCGAGGGCCATGGCCTGGTATTCAGCCTGCCTGTAAACGACGTGATGGGCATTGCCCGGGTCACGCAGGAACTGACGGAGGAAGCGGAATGAAACGCTGGCTGAGCATGCTTTTGCTGCTGGCAATGCTGATTCCTTCTATTTCCATCGCCGAAGAAGCGGAGGCCCTCCCCAAGCAATTGACTCTGGCTCCCGGTGAAAGCCGTTCCTTCTCCCTGCCTTTTGAGGGATATTGGGAAAGCGATGCGCCGGAAATTGCCGAAGGCAGCGGCAGCAGCATCGTTGCCCATGAAGCGGGCAGTGCCATAGTGGCTTTGATCTCCCCCCAGGGCGATGAATGGCTGGTAGAGGTGGAAGTATGCGCCGATCTGGTGCCTGCCTCAATTAGAAGCGCTATCAATATTGCCATTGCCGAATGGGAGGAATTGGGCGAAAAAAAACTGCCCCAGGATCCCAAGGGCAATAAATTCACCAAATGGTGGAAGTATGCCTGCGGCTGGTGCGGCGCTTTTGTAAGCTTCTGCCTGGATCAAGCGGGGGTTCCCCTGGAGCCCACCGATACCTATCGCAAGGTGAAGCCCCACGAGGGCGGCATTCCCTACGGCATTCGGGAAGCGGCCGTGCCCAAGCTCTACACTGGCTTTGAAAATATGGAGCGGATCACCGATATCCCTCAACCCGGCTATCTGATCATTTATGGTGCCAAAGGCTATTATGATTTTGTGCATGTGGGCCTGGTCACCGATGTGATCGACCGGGGCAACGGCGTATATCAGCTCTTTACGGTGGAAGGCAATATGGGCAGCACAGTAAAGCGCTACAGCTTCCTGTATGATTCCCAAGCCCCTAAAAAGGATAAGAAAAACCTGACCCTGCTTCCTGAGGAAGAATGGCTGGAGCCCAACATTTATCATTACGATGAGCCCCGGCGCACCAGAAGCGACGGCAAGTATTACAACTGGTATGTAAACGCTTTCTGCCAGACCTGGTATTAAAATGTAGGAGGGCGCTTTTAAATCAAAAGCGCCCTCAAATCATTGACAAAGTCAATGATTTGGCAGACTGAGACAAACCCTGCAAGTCAAGGCGGCGAGGCTGCAAAAATGGGAGCTTACATCGCGGTAAGTAACCATATTTTGCAGCCGATGTCAACACAGAAAGCAAAAATGGCTGCATTCTCGCAGCCATTTTTACGTTTGCAGGGTTTGTCAGGAGGTTGAGCCTTGATTTACAAGGCTTTTTCACTGGTGGGATTAGTAGGGCTCGAACCTATGACCTCCACGATGTCAACGTGGCGCTCTAACCAACTGAGCTATAATCCCACGGGTCACAACATAGAAATTATAGCACAGAACATAGAAATACGCAAGGGAAAAAGATAAAAAATTTTTAAAGAGTAGAAAAACAGGAAAAGGCAGGGATCAGGGCAGAAAATACACATAATTTTTTCATCGCGGGCATACATCAAAGGCAGGAACGATAGGAGGGAATGCCATGGAGATGCAATTGCTTCGTGAAAATATGGAAACAGAACAGGTAATTTCTGCGAGGCCCACCCAGGTAGCGGTAGAAGCGGAAGTGACTCTGCCCGGAGGGCTTCGGGAAGAAGCACGGGTATACTATGCGGATGCTGTGGCCACTGTCAATGGCGGCGAGGCGGCGGGTAGCCGGATTTCTGCCGATGGACGGGTGACGTTTCATGTATTGTATGCCCAGGGCGATTTGAGCCATGTAAAAGCGCTGGAGACTGCGGCGGATTTTTCTCATTCGCTCCCTATCCGGGAAGAACAGCAGCTTTCGGCCATGCGTATTAAGCCCCGGGCCGAAGTGCAGCATGTGAGCGCCAAGGCCTTCAACGGCAGGCTTTTGCTCCAAGCCATTGTGAATTTGACGGCGGAGGCCTCTTTGCCAAGAACACTTTCCTTTGTGAGAAATGTAACAGGCGGAGAGGAGATTCAGCGCTCCACCCAGGTGCTTTCCATGCAGCGGGTAGTGGGCGAAGGGGAAAGCCAGACCTTGCTTCGGGAGGAATTTGAATTATCAGATGTGCTCCAGATTAAAGAAACCCTCTATGCCACCGCACAGGCGCAGGTGGAGGATATTCTGGGTGGCTCAGATGGCCGGGCAACAGTAACGGGCACCATTTCTTTGGAAGCATACCATACAGCGGATATGCCAGGCCGGCCCTTGGTGTACACCCGCCATTCCATGCCTTTTGAGCAGGTAGTGGGTTTATCCGGCGCCCTGGGGGATGCCTTGGTAAGCCGGAGTGTGGTAAAGGACGTGGCGGTGCTCAGCCAGGAAGGAGAAGAGGGCGGCAAAAGCATGCGGGCAGAGGTACAATTGAATACGGAATTATTTGCCGTAAAGGGGGAAGAAATGGAAGCGCTTCGGGATGTATTTACCACCGGAGGCGAGGGTATTGAAACCAGAAGCCAGCATGTGCTCTTTCGTTCCGGCACGGTGAATGACCAGACTGCAGAAAGCGGAAAAACAGTGCTGCTGCTTCCGGAGGGATCGCCCCGGGTGAAAACGGCGTTGCTGGCTTTTGCGCGGCCAATCGTGGTGAAGGCAGAGCCCCAGGGCGGCAAGCTGAAAGTGGACGGTATTTTGGAAACAACGCTGATTTATCAGACGGAGGACAGCGCTGTGCCCATCTCCATCAACCAGGAAGAGCCTTTCCAGGCCCTCTTTTCCACCGAGGCCTTGCCAGAGGATACACTGACGCTTACCGCCTCTCAAGCGGAAGCAAGCCCCATTACCGGCGACCGGGTGGAATTGAAATATATTCTGCGCTTAAACGCTGAGGGCGTAAGAAAGACAGAAGCGGACGTGATCATTGATGCGGTGGCTGCCGAGGCGCCGACAACCGAAAAAGGGATTGCGCTGTATTTTATGCAGCCTGGGGATACTCTATGGGAAATTGCAAAACGCTACCGAATTCCCACCGAGGATATTGCCATCCTCAATCCGCAGCTTTCTGATGATCCTGCGCCAGGAACGCCCATCATTACGTATAAACGGTAAAAAAGCACAAAAGACAGCATAAAATTCCTCCGCAGCAATAAGAAAAGCGCTGCGAGAGGGAGAAAAGCAACAGACGGCTGGAAAAGGACAGGGAAAAAAGTATGGTTCCCCACAGCATGAGGGTATGAGCAAGGGATGGCTTGGGTAATATACTCTGAAAGAGAAAAGCGGCCAGAGAAGGAAGAAAGGCTGCTGCAGAAAATGACAAAAAAAGCCGGCCGGGATTGCCCTTCCGCTTTCTTGGATAGGAATAGCGGCCTTGCGGCAGCAGCTTCACGCCCAGCCACAGCCACAAAAGCAGCCCTGTCGCCCCGCCGCCCGCATGCATGCCCAGGCTGGCCAGCATCATCACCGGCGCTCCCTGGAGCATCCATCGCCGCATGCGGGCGGCATCCGGAATCATTCGGTGTAGATAGAGATCTGGTTCATCAGATCATCCGCCTGCGTGGCGACGGCGTCCAGAGACGTGGCGCTTTCCAGGGTTTCCGCCAGCGCGTCAATCTCTTCTACCAGCTTTTCATCCGCTGTAACGGCCACGCCGGTGACGGTTTTATCCACGGTCTGCACCCGGGAAAGCACCATTTTTTTCAGCCGGTCATCTACTTCGCCCTGATACTGGGCAGTAAATTCCAGGCCCACCAGCGCATTTTTGCCAGTGGCTACTACATGCGTATCGTCCACCTCGGTAAGCTTTTCCAGTGCATCCTCCATTTCCTCAGAGGCTTTTTTGGCGTCCTCCAGGGTGGTAATGCCCCCCGCGCCCAGGGTGGGCGCGGAGCTGGCATCAGGGGCAATGGAATTGGCCGGGCCATTCATCATGCCGTCAGTGGCATTGGGTGAGGCCTGGGGCAGCATTTGCGTTGCACCGGGGGTGGGAGAGGCCAGCGTATCAGCATTGCTGGCGCATCCTGTGAGCAGCGCTGCGGCTACGGTGAGCAGCAGCAAGAGAGTCCAGGTCTTTTTCAATGGAATCGCCTCCTCGCGGCTATTGTGCGCAAGGAGGCGATGAATTATCATAGGCAAAATTTTGTCAGTTTTTTTGAGCTGTTTTTTGCAAAGGGTTCATAATGGAAGCGTTGAAAATTACATAGGCATCACCCGGGGACGATTATTTCCGCTGCGGGTGACCCGATAAAATCCGATGAGATTGCCGGGGCGGGCGCGCTGGTAGGCATCCAAAACAGCCTGAGCATCGTTTAACTCAAAGCGCACGGATAGGCCACAGCCCACCGACACGTCCTTAGGGGTAGAAATCACCTGGGAGCGAATACCTGCCCGCCTTAAAGCGCTGTCAAAGCGCATAACCTGCTGCCGGGAGCGAAAAGCGCCGATGCCAAAGGTTTCCTGCATGTTCTGATCCTCCTTCCTCTCTCATATAGTGTATGGTGAAAAAGGGCCTGCGGTGCGGGCCGCAGGGAGGGAAGAATATGATCTATCTGGATAATGCGGCCACCAGCTTCCCCAAGCCCCCGGAGGTTGGGCAAGCCATGGCTGGCGTAATGGAGAAAATCGGCGGCAATCCCGGGCGGGCGGGGCATGCCGGGGCCCTGGCCGGTGGGCGCATTATAGAAAAATGCCGGGAGCTGGCAGCAGAATATGCGGGAATCGATCAGCCGGAGCGGGTGATTTTCTGCCTCAATTGCACCGATGCTTTAAATATCGCCATCCGGGGCATGCTGCATCAAGGAGACGAAGTGTTGGTATCCCATGGGGAGCACAATGCCGTGATGCGGCCATTAATGGGCTATCACGATCAGGGAAAAATCCGGGTCAATATGCTGCCTCCAGACGCCCGGGGGCTGCTCAGCCCGGATATGGTGCGCCAGAGCATCACGGGAAAGACAGCGCTGATGGTGCTGTGCCATGCCAGCAATGTGACCGGGGTGATTCAGCCGGCCAAAGAAATCGCCAGGGCCTGCCATGAAAAGGGCATCCCCCTGCTTCTGGATGCCGCGCAGACCGCCGGCACGGAGGATATTGCTTCTGTGCATGCCGATATGATCGCCATGCCGGGGCACAAGGGACTATTGGGCCCCATGGGCACCGGACTTTTATGCTTGGGGAATCATATGCTGCCCCGGCCCTTTCGGGAGGGCGGCACGGGATCGGCTTCGGAAAGCATGCGCCAACCGGCTATGCTGCCTGATCGGCTGGAGAGCGGTACGGCCAATCTGCCCGGAATTGCCGGGCTCTGCCAGGGGCTTAAATTCGTGCTCCGCCATCGGGGAGCCATCGCGGAATATGAGCATGCATTGGCCGGAAGGCTGCGGCTGGGGCTAAAAAATATTGATGGGGTGCAGGTGTATGGGGCCGAGGATGCGCCCCGGGTGGGCGTAGTAAGCTTTAACGTGGGCAGGATGGACAGCGGCGAGGTAGCCGATCTTTTGAGCAGCCAGCGCATAGCCGTGCGCGGTGGTTTACACTGTGCTCCTGCCATGCATGCGTATTTGGGTACGGAGGGATCCGTTCGGGCTAGCGTGGGGCCCTATAATACAGAAGAAGAAATTGATCGGTTTCTTCAGGCAGTGCAGCATATAGCGGGGAAATAAAAAAGCAGCAGGGAAAAACTGCTGCATAAGTGAAAACTGCCTAAAGGGTTTTCGGAAAATATGGGAGGGCGCTTTTGATTTAAAAGCGCCCTCAGATCGTTTAAAAATACCTGCTAATCATTGTTTTACCGATCGGTGGGCAGTACGGTATTGGCTGGGTGAAAGGCCATATACCCGCTTAAATGCCTTGTAAAAGGAATTGGAATTGCTGTAGCCGGAGGCCAGGGATATATCCGCCAGGGACTTGGAGTCATCCTCCATCAATTCCACCGCATAGTTCAAGCGCAGGTTTTCTATCTCAGCAGCCAAATTGACGCCGCCGTTCTTTTTATACAGGAAGGAAAGATACTTATCGCTCAAGCCGAATACTTCCGCAATGCTGGTAAGAGAAAGATTCTGATCCAGATAATGCGCTTTCACATAGTCTCTCACTTCAATATACTGCCGATAGCCGCCATTTTCATTATAGCTGTATATCTGTTCACAAAGCTGATGGAATATATGGAGCACATTTTCTTTCATTTCCTCATCTTTTTGCGCTCCTGGCAATGAGTTGATGCCCGCCATCAAAGGATGGATGGCAACAGACGAAGTCTGCATTTGAATATGGAAAAAGAGGCTTCTGAAATCATAGCCCAGTTGGAGCAGTTCCTGCTTATTCGCCGGCTCAATGGCCCTTTGCCTGTCAAAGAATTCTGATATGCATTCTTCGATCAAAGCATAATTGCCCGCCTGGCAGAAGCTGGTTAGGCGGCGCTTGTCGCCCTCCGACAAAATCCAGTTCCTATATTCCGCTTCTTTTTCTTCGCCTGCCAGCAGTACCCGCGGATGGGGCTGGGAGCGAACGGAATAGTATTCCCGCTGTACCTGCCGGAGCGCTTCGGGCAGGGATAAGAGGGAAAAAACAAGCTTGCCTACTACCCCTTCTAACTGAATGCCATATTTTTTTCCGATCTCGCCGAATGCTTTTTCCAGAAGCTTTCCGGTATGCTCCGCCGTTTCTTCCGGCCGGCGAATAGAGAAAACCGCGTAGCTGTGGCTGGATAAAGAATAAATGCACAATGCTCGCTCGAAAATACTGCTGAGTAAATTATAGATCAGCACATTCGATTCGATATTTTCTGTTTTTTCAGAGGGTACCGCATGAACAAATGTGACCAGATAATTGGAATAATCCGGAATGACCCCCACTTTGGCCAATGCCGCCATGGCTTCGTCTTCGGATCGGTATTCATAAGCCAGCAGCCGTGTAAACACCATGTTCAGATGCAGCGCGGTTTGCTGACGCAGGTTTTCCTCCAGCCGCTCCCGGTCGTTCAATATTTCCTGGATAGAATTATGAAGGAAAAACAGCTCATTTTTCTTGGGGGCGTCATTGGATACCATTGCTACCAGTTGTCGCACAGGCTTGGTGTGCAGATGGGAAAAGAAATACGCAAGCCCTATTGCCAAAATCGACAAAATAAACGCAATCAAAATACTGACTTTCTGGCCGGTCTGCACACGGCTGGAAATATAATCCGCCGGAACGGCCAGATGATATTCATACTGGCTCTTATAGGGCTGATATTTAAATAAGTAGGCTTCCGCATTGCTGCCGCCGGGCGCCGTTTGCATGACGATCCGCCCAGATAAATCGCTGATAGAAAAATTTCCTCCATTTTCCAGATACCGGGAGAAAGAAAACAGCTTCTGGCTCTGCGCAGGATCCAGAATAAAGAGGATGCTGGCTCTGGCTGTAAAGCTGGACAGAGGATACAGGTTCATATAAAATACCGGCTGCATCACCTGTCCTTCCCCCGCATAAACGGTGACCCAGTCCAGATAAGCCCCAGCCGACTGGCTCTGGCAAAAAGAAACATAATCCCGGAAGGGAGCACCATTGATCTCGTAAAAATTTCGCCCCACATTTTTAGCCAAATCGGCGGACAGGAAACCGTGCTTACCGGTCCACAAACTTTCGCTTTGGGGGAATACAATCACGATATCGCTGATGAAAGCATTATTCTGAAAGGTAGCTTTCACGGAATGATTCATATCATATAGCTGGGCATAGTCTTCAATGGACAGATTTTTCGTTTTGCTGATTGCAGCCAGATAATTATTCTGCGCCAGACTATAAGCCGTATTCCACACTTCATTCAAGTGTACCTCAAATAATTCTGCTGATTCAGCCAATTCCTGCTCTGCAGACTGAAAAACCATTTTCTGAAAATTGTCGGTATAAACTACATTCACCAACACAAGAGCCAGAATCATCAAAATGATCAAGGCCATATGGGAAATCAAAAATCTATGGAGGATAGAATTTACCCTTCCTGATTTATTCATTGTTCCCCTCCTCAAAACTGCCTGGATAATGAAAGTAACTCAATTATATGATTTAAATAATCATAAATCAAGCAAAAACCCGGTTTTCGGGAGAAAATAAGGGTTAAATGGAAAAAATCATGCCCCAATTTCAATGCATATCGGTATGGATTCCGCCTTTTCCAGAACATTTCCACTACTTTTTCACAGAAAAATAAGCTATACTGCCAGTAGAAAGTTCATCCGAAAATGGTGAACGAACGTTTGGGAAAGAACCCAAAATAAAAAAAGGAGGATGACCCTATGCGTAAACTTCTCTGTATGCTCCTGGCAACCATGCTACTGCTCTCCGCCGGCGCAAGCGCCCTGGCCGAAGAGCACAACGCCCCCGGTACCCTGCCCATTGTAAATGAAAAAATCAAGCTCACCGTGGGCGTAGAGCAAAATGCCATGGTGGAAGACTTTGAAACCAACAAAATGACCCTCTGGCTGGAGGAACAGACCGGTATCGATCTGGAATTCGTGATCTATCCCAACGGCGAAATTTCCACCAAGCTGGAATTGGCCGTGGCCGCCGGCGGCAGTGAACTGCCCGACGTAATCATCGGCAGCTTTTCCCAGGCCCAGATCATGCCCTGGGCGGAAGCCGGCATGATCCTGCCCGTAACGGAATACTACAAGACCCTGTCCGTTTGGCCCCAGGAAGCCCTGGCTACCGATGGCCTGGAGCTGGAAGATGTGCTCAAGTACATGATCAGCTATGACGGCGAGATCTACGGCGTGCTTCGCTACATCGGCGCTTCCAACAACGAACATAACACTTACCGCCTCAATTTCTATGTGCCGTGGCTGGAAGCCCTGAACCTGGAAAAGCCCAAGACCCTGCAGGATCTGTATGATGTGCTGGTGGCCATTCGGGATAAAGACCCCAACGGCAACGGCATCAAGGATGAAATCCCCCTCACCGGCTACACCGGCTCCATCGCCAACCTGCGCAAGGCCCTGATGACCCCCTTCATCTATACCCAGAATGAATACTGGACCGTGGATGAAGAAGGCAAAATCGGCGTGTGCTTCAATACCGATGAATGGCGCGAAGGCCTCCGCTTTGTGCGCAAGCTCTTTGCAGAGGGCCTGGCCGATCCTGCTATGTTCACCCAGGATCAGAACGCTATGACCGTAACCCTCTCCCAGGAAGAGCATGTGGTAGGCGCTTTCTGCCGCATTTCCTCCTCCTGCATGTCCTCTACCGATCCCAAGCGCTATGAATGGGACCGTCAGCAGTTCTTCACCGGCTTTGACGGCAACACGGTGGCCGGTTATGTTCCCACCATGCCCGTCATCTCCGGCCTGATCACCCTGAACTGCAAGAACCCCGAAGCCGCCTTCATGTTCCTGGATTATCTGTCCGGTTATGATGCAAGCCTTGTCAGCCGCATCGGCTTCTCCGAAGAGATCACCGAAGTCAATGAAGAAGACTACCAGTATTTCCTGGATTTCTGGGCCAACGAAGCAAAATACAACTATCCCGAAATCTTCTACGGCGATAAGACCCATCCCGAATATCTCCCCATGAACCGCTATGCCTATGACCAGACCTATTGGGGCAATCTCCAGAATACTGGCTGGCAGCAGACCGGCCCCTGCATCATCACCCAGGCTATGACCGACTGGTTCTCCTCCGCCAGCAAGATGGAAAGCGAACAGCAGAAGCTGAATTACGTGGACCAGTATCGCGCCCGTCATTCCCTGCTGGAAGCCGTGGCCCTGCGGGATCCTTCCAAGGTGGTAGCCGGCCTGGTATACACCGAGGATGAGCAGACCGTAATCGCTGACTATTATGCCGAAATCAAAACCTTCGTTGAAACCACCTGGGCTGCCTACGCTGTTGGCACCCTGGATATCGAAGACGATAAGGCCTGGAACGATTACATCGCTCAGCTGGATCGGATGCACCTGGAAGAATGCATCGAAGCGGCTCAGGCTGCCTATGATCGCCAGAACCAGTAATTTCTATCCCATGAAATGAGAGGGGTGGGGCAGCCCGCCCCTCTCTCTTATCTTCACACACAAGGAGGTATCGCCAGCCATGCTGATGCGGCTGAGAAAAAAATATAAGAATTGGCTGCCACTGTATCTGTATCTGATTATTCCCATTGTGTATATCATTCTATTCAAATATGTGCCCATGGCCGGATTACAGCTGGCCTTCAAAAAATTCAAAATTCTTGGCGGTATCTGGGGCAGCCCCTGGGTAGGGCTGAAAAATTTTGAACGCTTCTTCAATTCCTACCAGTTTACCACCGTGGTTACCAACACCCTCACCCTTTCTCTCTATTCCATCTTTGCAGGCTTCCCCTTCCCCATCATCTTTGCGCTGCTGCTAAACTGCGTTGAGAAAGCGCGCATCAAAAAAACCGTGCAAACCATCACCTACATGCCCCACTTCATCTCCACTGTGGTGCTGGTGGGCATGATCCTTCAGATCTGCAATCCCAATTCCGGCCTGGTTGGAAAAATCTCCATGCTCCTTACCGGCTCCAAAGGCACTGATATCATGGCCACCACGGGCGGATTCACCAATTTGTTTGTATGGTCCGGCGTATGGCAGAATTTCGGCTGGGATTCCATTATGTATCTGGCCGCACTGACTGCCGTGGATGTGCAGCAGCATGAAGCGGCGCAGATCGACGGCGCTTCCCGGTTCCAGCGGGTATTGCACGTGGATCTTCCCGCCATTTTGCCCACCATCACCATCATGCTGATTATGCGCATGGGCTCTGTCATGTCGGTAGGATTCACAAAAATCTATCTGATGCAAAATGACTTGAATCTGGCTGCCAGCGAAGTCATTTCCACTTATGAATACAAGCGAGGCCTGGCCAACGCCGGCTCTACGGATTTTTCTCTTTCCACGGCCATCGGCTTATTCAATTCCTGTATCAATCTGATCATGATCGTGCTGGTGAATGCCATTTGTCGCAAGGTCAGCGAAACCAGTTTGTGGTAAAGGAGGCTGGATATGAAAATGCAAGCCATTGAAGCAAAAAAATCCCATGCGATCCGCAATTCGCGCTCAGACAGCGTCTTTTACTTCTTCGTTTATGCCGTGCTCATTTTTCTCACCATCATCGTTCTTTATCCGTTGATTTATATTCTCTCCTCCTCTTTTTCCTCTTCCCATGCAGTTTCCTCCGGCAAGGTGGTTCTGTTTCCGGTAGAGTTTTCAATCGACGGATACAAGCGTGTATTCGCTTACAGCCGCGTATGGACGGGCTATAAGAATACCATCATTTATACCCTGCTGGGCACGGCCATCAACGTGGTCATGACCATGACCTGCGCTTATCCCCTTTCCCGGCGCGGGCTGCCCCATAAAGGCTTTTTCACCTTTCTTTTCTCCTTCACCATGATTTTCAGCGGCGGATTGATTCCCACCTATCTTCAGGTGAAGGATCTGGGGCTGCTGAATAATATCGGCGCTATGGTGCTGCCAGGGGCTATGGCCGTTTATCAGATGGTTCTGGCCCGCACCTTCATTGCCAATACCATCCCCGAGGATCTGATTGAATCCTCCAAACTGGACGGCTGCAGCGATCACAGGTTCTTCATTCAATTTGTGCTTCCCCTTTCTAAAGCCGTGATTGCCGTAATCGCTCTGCAATATGCCGTAGGGCACTGGAATTCCTATTTTGATGCCATGATCTATCTGCAAAATAATAAGCTCTATCCCCTGCAGATCTTCCTGCGGGAAATCCTGGTTATGAGCCAGATGGATTCCTCTGATTTTATGGATGAAGATACCGCCGTAGCCATTCAGGGCATGGCTGAATTAATCAAGTATGCGCTGATCGTGGTATCTACTGCGCCTATTCTGTGCCTGTATCCCTTCCTGCAGAAATACTTTGTGAAGGGCGTTATGATGGGTTCTCTCAAGGGCTGATAAAATTTGAAAGGAGATTTTCACATGAGTCATTTTCCTTCTGAATTCTGCTCAGAGCTGCTGGCCAAATGGGTGGCCTTCTCTCAGAAGCATTTGTATTACTGCCCCGAACGGAAAGGGCTGATCTGCTACGGCGCCGGCGAGCACGGCCATTGGGGCGTGCACACCCATCAAAAAGCATTTTCAGCCTTTGCCGTGGTTGCTTCCATGGAAAATATTGATTGGGAAAAATATCATCTGACCCGGGAAAAGGTGCTTTCCCAGGCATTAGGGCTGCTGCGCTATAATCTGCACACCCACCTGACGGGCGATTTCGTCTGCACGGATGGCGAAAAATGGGGCCACAATTGGATCTACACCCTGGGCCTGGAAAGAATGATCCACGGCGTAGAAGCCATGGACGCCTATCTTAATGATGATGACCGGCTGATGCTGAAAAACATTTTTGTTTCTGAAGCAGAATTTTTGCTGAATGAATATCCCATACGAGCAGGGCTGGATGCCTCCACGGGCAACAACCGACCGGAAAGTAATATCTGGAACGGCGCTACCCTCTATCGTACCGCCGCCATGTATCCTGATACGCCCAATAAAGCGGCCTATATCAAAAAAGCGCAGGAATTTTTCGCCAATGGCGTATCCATCCCCTCGGATGAATTCTCCGATGAAACCATTGACGGCCGCCGGGTTGGCGATATGTTTGTAGGCGCCAATATGTTTGAAAGCTACGCCTGCAATCATCACGGATACATGAATCTTGGCTATATGGCGCTGAGTCTTTCCAACGTAGCCATGCTTCATTTTTCTTTCAAGGCCAACGGCTATAAAATAGACGATATCGTGTATCATCATTTAGCTGATCTGTGGAAGCTCATCCGCACCATCACCTATGAAGATGGACGTTTGCTGAGAATCGGCGGCGACAGCCGCGCCAGGTATTGCTATTGCCAGGATTATACCCTGCCGGTATGGCCATTGGTAGAAGATGTGCTGGGTGAAGATTGCTCCAATCTGGAGCAGCGCTGGCTGGAAATCCTCCGCACGGAAACCGAAATCAACGGCGATGGCTCTTTCCTTTCCAACCGCTTTGGCGCTTTTGAAGAATCCTCGCCCGTATACTACACCCGTTTGGAATCGGATCGGGCCAATGTGCTCTCTATGCTGCTGTACTGGCACGAGAAATTCCCGCTGCACGGAGAAAAAAAGCCCGAATTCATCACTTCCTGGCATGATGATTTCCACGGTGCCTCTTTCATCAATGAAGGAAATCGCTTTGCTTCTTTCGTATGGAAATCCTCTGAAAAACCACAAGGCCTTCTGCTTCCAAAGGATGACAGCAGTCTGGCCGAATGGCGCTATAATTTGGGCGGTCGAATCGAGGGGGTAGGCCGAGCCAATTTTGATGAAGTTCTCTGCCACCAGGAAACCCTGTTCCCTCATGGCTTCATCACCTGCGGCAGCACCCTGGTGTATTCCGATAATTTCATGGCCGAAGGCCAGCTGAAAGAAACCATGGCCCGCAAGCACATTGCTTTTGCTGCCCTACCAGATGGAAACTCCGTCATCTGCATGCAGTACGCCAAAGCCCAGAACCGCACCTATGTATCCTCCGTGAAGGGCATTCTGTGGAATGTGCCCAACGATATTTTCAACGGACGGCAGCGCCTGTTCACCCATGCCAACGGCCAGAACTGGCTGCAAGGCGGCGATTATGCACGCACAGCAGAAACCATTGACGCGGGCAATTGGGTAAATGCCGATGGGAAGATGGGGCTTGCTTCCTTGCGCCCGCTGACCATCGTTCGCAGCGGCAAGCGCCAGGTGGAGATCAAGGGCCGGGAAAACAGCGGCACCCTCTATGCTGAAGAAATCTGCGCTCCCTACCAAATCAAGAAGCGTTGGTATGATCGTGGCGAAGAAATCCTGGATGCCAGATTCGTTTTAGGGCTCGGCGATCAGAAGTATACAAAAGAAACCGCAGAAAGCCTTTTTACCGCTGATCTGGAGGGGCTATATTCTCTGGGCGTTACTGGCAAGGATGGAAAGCAATATCTTTTGGTGGCCAATTTTGATGAGACTGACAAAATATTCAAACCAGATTGCCTTAACAAAAAGAGTGTAACTTGCATAGACGGAAAAGAATTGACTGCGGAATACCCGCTCCATTCCGATGATGCGATTCTTCTCATTCTCGAATAAATGCCAAAACACATGAAATAACCAAAAACGTCCTTGAGAAGGGCATTGAAATGATTGACAAAGTCAATGATTTGGCAGGCTAAGACAAATCCTGCAAGCCAACACAGAAAGCAAAAATGACCGCTCTTTGCGGCCATTTTTGCGTTTGCGGGATTTGTCAGCAGGCTGAGAAATGAAACATTTCTCTTCCCCTAATCTGTATTTATCGTTTGCTTGGATGCATCTTTGATTGCCATAACGAATCATCTTTTTTTATTATACTGTTTTATATATTCGGGCGCAAGAGGAAATTCTTTTTGATTTCAGTCAAGACGCATCCGGAAAATCTGCCCTTATTGCTCCGCCACACATTCAAGCAGCAATGTTTCGCCGAATTTCATTTCCACATCTACAAAGCATTCATTACCCGGCAGGAACTTTCCGGAAAACACATCCCGGAGCTTGGCTTTCTTTGGCACACAGATCCGCTTGGTTCCATCCGCTGCTGCATGAATGGCGATAAATCGCTGGCTTGCATCGATCACTTCACCAGAATAATTGTATACATTTCCGGCAGCCGCGCACACCAATTGACGCAGCCTTTCTGTATTCACTTCAGTATAGATTCCGGCATACAGACTGTAATCAGGATACCGGCGCAAAATTTCCAGTGCATTTCCATTTTCATCTTTGGAAATGATCACATCCCCCGGCAGGGCATCGGGAAAGCCCGATGTATTCCATGCAATTCCCCCGGGAATTTCTTCCGGCCCCTTGCCCGCAACAGCAATCAGACGCCCCTTTTGTTTCCATGCTTCCAGAGCGCTAATCAGTTCTTTCCTCCAATGACCGGGCGCAATCAAAAGCGCCATCCGATAATCATCAGGGCTTACATTTCCCAAATCGCTGAGCAAATACATATGATAGGCAGCACCTGTAAATCCCAGATTTCTCGTGAGTTTCGATCCATTCATCTGCGATCCTGCCGGAGCTTCCGCAACAATTTGGGGAATCATTTCATGATATGCTTCCTCATCAAAAAATACAGCTATCGATGCATCTGTTTTGGCGCCGCCGGAAAGGGCATGTTCCTGATAAATTTGTGCTGCCTGCTGATGGAATCTCATCATTTCTTCATGATCATACCAGCCGCCCCACATATCAAACCACCAAATGGCAGTATTATGACAAAGGGCTTTGCCAAGCACCTTTTTCATCTGACCCAAAGAGCCTTCCAGCGTATCCGGCCCCCACCATACTTTGGCATCATAATATCTTGATACCACCGGATCCGCATGAGGCATACACTGGCTGATAGGCCTGGAAAGCATGGTGCGCACATCCGCTTCAATAAACCAAGGCTTGCCGTGCAATTGTGCGGATGCCACAACGCCCGGAAATGGCCAATCCACGCCTTGCCCCCGTCGATCCATATATTGCAGGGGACTTGCCAGAAAATCCACCGCATCGCTTTTCAGTACCATCTCCATAGCATGATGGCCCATTTCCACCCCTGCTGTTGTATAGCCGTAAAACGCGCCGATTACCTGCCGTTTGTTGGTGGCTTTTTTAGCCATTTGGCATAGATCAATCAGCATTTGGGCGTTCATCTGATTCTGGAATGCATAATAATCGATGGTCCTCATTTCAAATTCACGGCTGCGAAATTTTTCCCCCGCGCCAAATAAACGATTCGCAGGACCGGGGATGGAAATTTGATGCCAGGCCATGTAATTCGTGCGCCATGCGTGATTCAGCTTTTCCAAATCATGATCATATTTCGTCTTAGCCCATTGAGAAAACCCTTCCTGGGCACGAATGGAATAATCCATCAATTGCATTGGATGAATGCAGGGACGCAGATACTCCTCCGTATTGCCGCAAGCAATATGCCATCCAGCCACAAATCGATCATACCCTTTTTCTTCGATCCAGCGCTGGAATGCAAAAATTACTTCTTCCGTATCCTTTTTCCATTTTTCAGAACAGGAGCTATGATGCATGGGCGTTCCCTGGGCATCCCTGCAAAGTTCATCGGGATTGCATTCTTCCCACCAGGCAGGCGGTTCCAGCATTAGCCTGGGAATCAAATAGTCTTCGCCCGGAATGCAATGCTTAATGATCAATTCAAATGTTTTTTCTGCAGCTGAAAAATCATATTTGCCATAGCCTTTCCAGAATCCCGGGCAAAACGGACGGATACCGCTATTTTGGTTTATGCCGCGGTCACCCGCATAAACGCACGGAAAAAACAAATGCACTCCAGCTTGACGGAAATCACCATAACATGCTTTTTCCGGCTGATACGACATATAACCATACATGGGAATTCTTTTTCCATTCACCTCCAGTAAATCCGCACAACCGTTTCGAATAATTTTACTTTCGATCATAATGGCTTCCTCCTGAAAATGGCATATAGAACTACTTCTAGTATTACTATATCGTATTTTTCAAGCCCTGACAACCTCTTTTTTGTAGGTATTTTCCATATGCTTTCGTCTTTCTTCTTTTTAATATCAAAACCCCTTATAGACTCATAAAGACTACTTGAGCACCAACGATGCCTGATCCAGTCATATACAGGAACCTATCGTTTTCCTCTTTTTCTAAAGATATCCTTTCCATGGATTTGATAAATTTTTCCGATTTTTTACGGGCACAGCACAAGCCGATGGTATTATAACTGCACCAGATGAATAACTGTAATTTTGTTCCAAACATCAGTCAAGAAAAATATTGCCTATTGCCAGTTTGGCAGCGCTGTTTGATATGTCCGAAAGTACTCTATCTCGCTTTTTCAAGGCACGTATGGGCGTCACATTTTCCACCTATCTGGAATCCTTGCGTTTAACGGAAGCAGAAACCCTGCTCGCCTCTACCGAGCTGCCGGTTAAAGATATCGTTGCCATGATCGGATATACCAGCACCACCACATTCCATCAAGCCTTCCGGCGCAAATGGGGCGTATCCCCCTCCACACACCGGGATGTTACTCAAAAAGAATAGCAAAACATAAAAAAAGCGCCCTGCAAAAAGGGCGTTACGATTTAGTAGACTGAGAGAAACCCTGCAAACGCAAAGGGATGCTTTTTCTTATACAGCCATGCCGAGCTGCTCACATAGTAATATCGTTTTTGTTCATGGCCTGATTGCTGTTTTCTTCTGAAAGTGGGTTCTCCGCCTGGCACAGGCAATCAAACTGCGCTTTTGTGATGCTCTCCTGTGGATGGAATTGATCGCCCGCAGCATAAGAGACCATCTTCTCTTTCAGCCAGCGAGCGCCAGGATCATCCTCCGGCAAATGGAGGGTGCACACCAGCAATTTGCCTTTTCCAGCGTAATATTCAAAAAGCATGGCCTCCCGATGGGCATTTTTATAGGAGGAAGCAATATCAATGATGGGGCGATGCCGGCCTTCCATGCCATCCAGCACCACGGAGCAGCTGCCACTCAACATCTGCGCAAATTGCCATCCGCAATAGCCATCATGGGGGAAATCATCCAGCAGCGGATGATCGGCGATAACCGTGGCCAGATGCCCATTGGTGCGCCCTGCAATGGAAAGCTGCCAGGAAACCTCCTGGGATGCAAAGGGCCCCGCGCCAAAGAGCACTACGCTCTTTCCCTGGGCAAGCGCCGTCCAAAGGGAGGCGCCGTCGCATTCCTTCATCACCGTCACATGGTTGCCCCGAAGCGCCTTGGCAGAAGCGCGCTTTGCCCTGGGGAATACATACAAATCCCACTGATTTTCGCAATCCGTATCCCCGCCGGAAAGGGATACCACCAGCTTCAGCGCCATTGGGCGATTGCATTTGGGCATTCTAAAGGATACCCGATACAATTCGCTCACTGCCCCCCGCTGAATTTCGCCCAGGCGAAGTTCCTTTCGGTACAGTACGCTATGATCCCCGCTGATGCGGATTTGCACAAGCGCCTTGGGAATGGGCTTTCCGTAATGAGAAACAAGGATCGGAATTTCCACAGAGGCGCCCGCTTCAAAATTGACGGAGCAAGGCAGATCGGCCAGCAGCACGGTATCGCTGTTATACCGGCGCACATTTTCCACCGTTTCCCCAGGCTTCAATTCATAAAATTCATTCATCATGCCCACGCAGTAGCCAAAGGTGTGCCAATGGGTATCGATATCTCCCAAAAAATCGTATCCCGCAAAGGTATGGCACCGGCGCAGGGTTTCAAAGCAGTGCTTGCGAAGCATCCGCTGCCACGCCGATGAATTTTGATAATATAAATTCGCCCGGTCCAGCACCCCCTTTTCTTCCAGGTGCCTTCTCACCGAGGACATCAGTTCTGTATCCCCGATCCGACTACCCCGATACCTTTCCTCCAGTGATAAATCAATATACGTTCCGTGAATACAAATTTCATGGGAAAGCAAAGGCTTTCCATAAATGGCATTCCGCTCATCCAATGTTTTCTGATCACCGGATGCGGATATATAGCTGGTCAGCCCCAGGGAATAGCTGTTGTATACGTCGCAGAACTTCCCCACATCCTTAAGGCGGCGAGGATTATGGCGGAAGGGCGCTTCCACATATTCATCATCTATAAAGTAATACTCAATTCCCCGCATGGCGGACATAGGAGAAAACAAAGAATCGGTTTCAGCATGCACCAATTGGGCGCAGGCTTCCAGATGTTGTTCGTAATCTGCGTCAATGCTCAGTTCATTACCGGTGGAATAGAGATTAACGGAAGGATGCCTGCGGCAAAAGGCCACGATCTCCTTCCACTCCCCAAGGGATGTATTGTTGGGAGATTCCACTTCCATCACCATGCCCAGTTCATCGGCAGTCGCCATATAGGCATAGGGCGGCACCCAAGTATGGAAGCGAATGGAATTAAAGCCCAGTTCCTTCAATTTGCGGATCACTGCGCGATAATATGCCTTATCCTGAGTGGGATGCACGGTGAGGGGCTGATAGCAATGCTCACAGCTGCCCCGAAAGAAGAAGGGCTCACCATTGAGGAAAAGCTTCGTTCCTTCCACCGTAAGCCGACGCACGCCAAAGCGAAGAGAAATCTCCTGATGGGCAGTGCTGATCTGCGCCCGGTACAGCTTCGGCTGATCGGGATGCCAAAGCTGAAATCCCTGGGCACCAACGGTGAAGCAATCCTCCCCGGCCGGAATCCTGTGCTCCTTTACAAGCGCTTCCCCATCAAAAATCTTCAGTTTTTTTTCCTGATCATCCGCTCCAATCACATGCACAGTGAAGGAAGCGCAATCCTCCGCCGTGGAAACCCAGGCATCCTTTAAGCCATCCGGAAAAAAGCGAAGGGACACATCACCATAGATTCCGCCAGTGCATTCATTGGCGGCACGGGAGGTTAAGCCGCTCACCGGCCTCCCCTGATAGCCCGCCAAGCGATTGTTGGACACAACCAAAGTGATCCTGTTTTCCCCGTTTTTCAGCACATCACCGGGAACAGAAAAGGCAAAAGGCGTGGAATAGCCCTCATGCCGCCCCAAATAATGCCCATTGATCCAGGCGGAAAGGGCATTCTGGGCGCCGCCAACGAAAAGCTCGGTTTCAGTATGCTCCGGTGTCTGATCCAAGGCAAATATTTTCTGATATATAAAGCAGCCCACCGGATTGGGTAGCGCCATATCGGGCACATATCCTGCCTGGGGATAGCGCTGCAAGGTATACATGGGGTTCCAATGCAGCTTGGTGTGCAGCGCGGTGGAGCGGAATACATCCGCCATATCTTCCCAATACCCAGGCACATTGCAGGGCGTAGCCGTATCCGCATCCAGATTCAGCATCGGCTCCGCTTCCCGGGTATAGGGCTGGGCCGAAAGATAATCAATCATCCATTTTCCGTTGAGAGAAAGGGAAAAACTCATCATTTGCCTCCACATACCATTTATACGAGTGTTTTGCTGAACAGATCTATATTCTGCATTTTAACACATACATTCAATTTACGCAATAAAAGAACCGCCGGCTTCTCCGGCGGTTTTGAGCCGAAAGGCAGGAATATTCTCAGCACTCGAAATCCAGGCAAAGGCGGGTCTTGGTGAAGGGGCGCACCTTGCCATTGGCAGCGGCTACATGGGCAGGATGCACGGCATAGCCCTTGAGGGCCTCTTCGCTTTCCATCACGGAATAGAGCATCACATCCGCATTGGAGGAAGCCAATCCTTCCGTTTGCACTTTGATTTCCACCAGGCCGGGCACCTGGCCCTGCAGAGCTTCCAAAGCTTCCTTGATGCCCTTTTTCACTTCGATTTTTTCTTCCGCCGTCAATTCATCCTTCAACTGCCACAAAATAATATGCTTAACCATATCTTTTCTCCTTTCCAATTTTACCTTCCGCCAATTATTATAACAAATTTACCTGATAAAGCAATACTTTGCCAAACACAATCTTCTTTCCATTTTATCTTTTGAAAAAATGGGATTCTATGCTATAATGAATAAAAGCAGCATGCTTCGATTGATAAAGGAGGATCTTCCTGATGCTAAATAAAGAAGAGCTTTTAACCCAAGCAGAAAAAAATTCAGCGTATGCTCAGGCACAGTTCTCCGCTGCCGGGCTCACAAGCATGGGAAAAATAGAAGGGCTGGACGCCATCATGCCCGTTCCAGGAGGCAAGCTGTGCCTGGGTATGGAATGCCTGGACAGGGCCCTGTGGGATGCTGAGCCCGCCTACGATGAAATCAAAAAGCTGGGCATTTATTCCGTAAGAATCCAATCCGGCTGGGCGCGCACGGAAACAGAAGAAGGGAAATATGATTTTACCGCGCTGGACAGAGAAGTGGATGCGCTGCTCTCCCGGGGTATTCTACCCTGGATTTCCCTAAGCTATGGCAATCCCATCTATTATGAGGGGGATGCTTCTGCGCTTCGGGCCGGGGGCATCGGCCATGTACCCATTCATTCGGAAAAAGAAAGAAAAGCCTGGCAGCAATATACCGCTAAAGTGGTCGCCCGCTACCGGGGCAGAATCAAGCGCTATGAAGTGTGGAACGAGCCGGATGTATCCGTCTTTTTTATGGGAGAAAAGGATTGGGTGGCCAGTTATTTGGAACTGCTTCGGCTGACGGTGCCCGTGATCCGGGAAAATGATCCCAATGCACTGATTATCGCCTGCACGGGAAATCATCGTGGTTTTGCACCCCTGCTGCAAGGCGGCATGGGTGAAATGGTGGATCAGTATTCTTTCCATAATTACAGCGCCTTCCCCGAAGAGCAAACCCTGGAAGGCCGCGCCGCCATTCGCGCCATCCGGGATGCCATGGCCCCGCATTTGACCTTGATCCGGGGCGAGGCGGGCTGCCCTTCTTATAACGCCCCCACCAGCTTTGGCGCCCTGCATGATATGAGCACATCTGAAACCATTCAGGCCAAATGGGCCTCCCGCCATCTGATCGCCGATTTCGCAGACCCCGCCGTATCGGAAACTTCCTATTTCCATGCCTATGAATTTTTGCATTTTACCCGGCAGCACCACTACTATTACGGCGCGCTCCGCCAAGATTATTCCAGAAAGCCCGTATACCATGTGCTCCAGCGGCTATCCCGTCTCTTTGATGGGGATACGAAGACAGCGCCCCATTGCTGGCTGCGCTTTATGGGAGCACAAAAGCCCGATGGGCTGCTGGTGCGCTGCTGCGCTTTTGAAAGAAAGGGACTGCCCCTGTTTGCCTACTGGCGCTCGGAAGTGCTGGTGGATCAATCGGAAGCCACTCTCATGCAGGCCCAAATCTTGCCCGCTATCCATTGGAAATGCCCCGTGCTGGTGGATACCCTCACCGGGGATGTGTATCCGGTAAAGGATACGGATCAATTGCCAGTGTGCGGCTATGCCATGATCCTCACGGAAGCAGCGGCTCTGGCGGGGCTTATGGATGAACGCACGTTAACTACTCTGCTTGGTACCGCCAATGAAGCCAAGACAATTGAAAACAAGCAATATCTGGAGGGATAAGCGCACATGAAAAATCAAGTAATCGAATGCATTGATCGCCACAAGATCATCGCCATCGTGCGGGGGCTGAAAAAGGATCAGATTCTGCCCACTGCCCAGGCGCTCTATGACGGCGGCATCCGCCTGATGGAAGTTACCTTCGATCAGACCGGTAAAATCCCCGCCTCCGAAACCCAGGCCATGATCAGCGCCATCGCCAAGGAATTTGAGGGAAAAATCTGCCCTGGCGCTGGCACGGTGATGAATGCAGAGCAGGTGCGCCTGGCCGCAGAAGCGGGCGCCCAATACATTATTTCTCCCGACACCAACGAAGAAGTGATTAAAGAAAGCGTGAAGCTGGGACTGGTATCCATCCCTGGCGCCCTCACCCCCACCGAGGCCGCTTTTGCCCATCGCTGCGGGGCGGACTATGTAAAAATGTTCCCCGCCGGGGAGCTGGGCCTTTCCTACATCAAGGCTGTGCGTGCGCCTCTTTCCCATATTAAAATGCTGGCCGTTGGCGGCGTGGATGAAAAAAACCTGATGGATTTCATTGGTGCCGGGCTCTGCGGCGTAGGCATTGGCTCGGGCATTGTGAAAAAGAGCCTGATTGACGCCGGAGAATATGAAAAGCTGACTCAACTGGCCAGGGCCTATACCGATCAGATTTAAGGGGAACGATGGGTGCTTCGCTCCTCCACCCACCAGGAGCATAAGTCCCCG
Source organism: Clostridiales bacterium (assembly GCA_015056125.1). Taxonomy (GTDB): domain Bacteria; phylum Bacillota; class Clostridia; order Christensenellales; family Aristaeellaceae; genus RUG563. Next base: position 46,866 of record SVGW01000005.1, read on the forward strand.
GATCCATCCTCCGGATGCTGCAATCCTCATTTGCATACAATGTGCCGGTGGAATGGCAAGCAACGAATATCGCCCACGGCAGGGCGGCATGAAAAAAGGCGGGAGAAAAAGTTTACTTTCTCCTCCGCCATTTTTCGTGTTTTCATTATGCGCATGAAATCGCTTTTCCTCAAATGCCAGCGCATGATTGGGATATCCAATTTCAGAGCAGTCCCAGGCCGGCTGCTCAAAAGGAGCATCTTCTATTTCCTCCGTCCAGCAGCTGATGAACCATTTTTTATACCTTCTTTAAAATCATCGCCGTGCGGCAGGGCGCATAAATCCGAAAACCCAGCCCGGCTGCTTGCTCCTGGGTTTTATATATCTGCTCCTTGGAAATTCGATTCTGGCCGCCAAAGGCAATATCATCCGAGGAAAAAATCACCCGGTATTTTCCCTTGCCCGTTACACGGGCACTGACAAACACATCATCCTGAGACCAGGTGGGATGGAAATTGAATACAAAAATCAGCCCCGCCCTTTCAAAAAGGATCAGCTTCTTTTCCTGATCCAGCCACAGGCTTTCCGGCTTGCCCCGGCAAAGCAGCTTTTTTCCCTCCGCCAGATGCACCATATCCCGGTCAAAATGGGCCAGCCACTCATATTTTAATTGCGGATTGTGCACCAAGGACCACTGCCGGCGGGCATAGTGATGGCTCCATCCATTGCCCTCCCGGGGAAAATCGATCCATTCCGGGTGGCCAAATTCATTGCCCATAAAATTGAGATAGCCATTTCCCGCCGTTGCAAGGGTCAGCAGCCGGATCAGCTTATGCAAATCGATGGCACTGTCCATGGTGGGGGAATGGTAATCTTTATGCATGCCCGTATACATTTCTGCATCTGCCAGGCGGAACATGATGGTTTTATCCCCCACCAGCGCCTGATCGTGGGATTCACAATAGCCCACGCTCTTTTCCCCGGGCCGCCCGCCTGTCAGTTCATGCCAAAGGCCCATGATATCCCAATCCTCATATCGCTGCTCCTTGATCAGGCGAATCCAGCGATCCGGGGTGCCCATGGCCAGGCGATAATCGCAGCCCAGGCCGGCGCTGGCAAGGGGCAAGCACATTCCTGGCATGCCGCTCATATCCTCGGCGATCACGATGGCTTTTTTATTGTTGCTGTGAATTAGCTCATTGGCCAGCATCAGATATACCCGGGCATCCACATTGGTATTCAGGGAGAAATACTGGGCATAGCCGGTAAAAGCCGTTCCCAGGGCATGATCCTCATAGAGCATGGAGGTAACGCCGTCAAAGCGGAAGCCGTCAAAATGGAATTCATCCTGCCAATATTTGAGATTGGATAAGAGAAAATGCAGCACTTCGGTCTTCCCGTAATCAAAGAGCCGAGTTTTCCAGGCAGGATGCCAGCCCCGCTTCCCAGTCAGGAAATACTGATCCTCCGTGCCATCCTGATTATGCAGCCCCTCCCCTTCATTGGGGCAGGCGTGGCTGTGCACCACATCCAAAATCACCGCAATGCCCATACCATGGGCCTTATTGATCAGGTATTTTAAATCCTCCGGCTCCCCGAAGCGATAAGAGGGTGCAAAATAATTGGTGACCTGATAGCCAAAGGAGGCATAGTAGGGGTGCTCCTGAATGGCCATGAGCTGAATGGCATTGTAGCCCGCCTGGTGGATCCAGGGCAGGGTAGCATCCGCAAATTCCCGATAGCTCCCCACCTTGCCATGTTCCTGGGCCATGCCGATATGGGCCTCATAAATCAGCGGGGATTTCACGCCCTTTTTCCCATACCAATCCGAATCCGTCCATTCAAAGGGCTGATCAGGCGCCCACACCCGGCCGCAAAGCTTATAATTGCTTTCATCCATGTCCGTTTGACGGATATAGGCGGGCACCCGTTCAAAGGCGCTGCCCTTCCTGCCCACGATCAATTTCACATGCTGGCCGTGAGAAAGGGCATCCTTTCCGGGCAAATGAATTTCCCACACTCCATTTTCAATCCGCTTCATGGGGTGGCTGTATTTTTCCCAGCCGTTAAAATCCCCGGTAAACCAGGCGGCGTCTGCCCCCGGGAGCCATTCCCGGTATACCCAGCCTGTTTCCGTTCTGTGGATGCCAAAATATAAATAGCCATTGCAGATTTCCGTTAATTTTTTCTTGGCGCCCAGCTGCCTGCGGCGCTGATTATACCTTTCAAGGTGTAAGCGAACTTCCTTCGCATAGGGAGAAAGCCCCGGATCCAGCTGAAGTAATTTTTCGATTGCATTTTCTACGCGGATCATAAACGGCACACCTCCTGATACCATGCGTCTCCAGGCCGCACGGAACCTTGTTTTTTCTTGCTATCTATTTGTATTTTACCATATTCATCCATGCTTCCACAAGTAAAAAATCCCTTTTCCTTGCATAAAATAAATATGACAAAATAGAATTCCACTGAATTCCATGTAGATTTTTAAGAAGCGATGCTGTATAATAGAAAATTGAGAAGGATTGTTTTTTGCAACGATCCATGGGCGCTGCTGAAAAACGGGCAAGCGATTGGCACATAAGCCATGGAAATCACACTGCCCATGCCACTTTCTCATCCAGCAATAATTTCCTGATCCGCGCTTTGCTCGCCTTCACCGCCATGGTGATCCTGAGCATTCTTACTCTATGAATCTGAAAAAAGGAAACTGATTATGAAAATCGTTTTGCAAAATCTCACCAAGGTCTTTCCCAGCAGAAATAAGAAGGCTAACGATGAAGTGACCGCCGTAAATAATTTCAATTTTGAAATTCCAGACGGCAAGCTCATCGGCCTGCTGGGCCCCTCCGGCTGCGGAAAATCCACCACCCTGTATATGATCAGCGGCCTGCAAAAGCCCACCAGCGGCAAGATTTTCTTTGGCGATGAGGATGTAACCGAAGTATCCACCGAAAACCGCGGCATTGGCCTGGTGTTCCAGAACTATGCCCTCTACCCCCACATGACGGTGAAACAGAATATCCTCTTCCCCCTTCAAAACCTGAAAGGCGAGCAGAAGCTATCCAAGGAAGAAATGCTGGAGCGGGCCTATAATACCGCCAAGCTTGTGCAGCTGGATGAATTGATGGATCGCAAGCCTGCCGAGCTTTCCGGCGGCCAGCAGCAACGCGTGGCTATTGCCCGGGCGCTGGTGAAGATGCCCAAAGTGCTCTTATTGGACGAGCCCCTTTCCAATCTGGATGCCCGCCTGCGCCTGCAGACCCGGGAAGAAATTCGCCGTATCCAGAAGGAAACCCAGATTACCACCGTATTCGTTACCCACGACCAGGAAGAGGCCATGAGCATTTCCGATATGATCGTGGTGATGAAGCTGGGCGTGGTGCAGCAGATTGGCAAGCCCCAGGAAGTGTACGACAGCCCTGCCAATCTTTTTGTAGCCAAATTCCTGGGCACGCCCCCCATCAACGTATTTAATGGCTGCGTAAAGGGCGAAAAGCTCTATATCGGCCAGGATGAAGTGATGGCTGTGAAGGGTGTAGCCGATCAGGAAGTGACGGTGGGGATCCGTCCGGAAGGCTTCCAGTTGGATGACAGAGGCCCCCTTCAGTGCAAGCCCACCAACGTGGAAGTGATGGGCCGGGACGTGAGCATCGTATCAACCCATCTCGCCTCCGTAAACCCCACCATTCGCTCCATTATCAATGCCGACAATAAAATCGATATCTCTCAGGAATACATCCGCTATTCCCTCAAAGCGCACAAGGTATTCATTTTTAATAAAGAAACGGAAGAACGGATTTATTTTGAGGCGAAATGATCCGGCTGCCGTTGTGCATACCGGTATGACCCCATTCCGCTCCTGCCCTTCCTGAAAATTCAGGCGGCATTTGCCGCCTTTTTTTTACCCTGTTTTTTCATAAGTCCTTCTTTATTTCCTAAACTTCACACCGATTTGAGAATTTTTTCCTTAATCTCCACTCTTTACGCCATATGCTTCCAATGATAGAATAAAATCAGAAAAAGGAGGTATCCGTAATGTTGTATCCCAAAAATCAATCGCCGCATCTTTCTAAGGAGCTTTTTCTTTCGCCCACCAGTGAATATCGGGGTACTCCCTTCTGGAGCTGGAATTGCAGGTTGGAAGAAAAAGAACTGCTCTGGCAATTGGAAATGCTGAAGAAAATGGGCATGGGCGGCGCGCATATGCATGTGCGCACCGGCCTGGTGACGCCTTATCTCAGCAATGAGCATATGCAATTAATCAAATCCTGCGTGAAAAAATGCCGGGAGGAAGGGATGCTGGCCTGGCTCTATGATGAGGACCGCTGGCCATCCGGTGCCGCCGGCGGCATCGTCACCAAGGAAAAGCGTCATCGGGCCAAGCATCTTTTGTTCACCGTCAATCCCTATTCCGATGATACGAAACCTGAAATGTCCTACATCCGCCACGGCCAGCTTTCCCGCTCCAATAATGGGGAGTTGATCGCCTGCTATGATATCGTGCTGGATGAAAAAGGCTGCCTGCAAAGCGCCAAACCCATTTCGGCGGAAGAAAGCTGCCAAGGGAAAAAATGGTATGTATATCTGGAAAATCCCAGCTTCAGCCCCTGGTTTAATTATCAAACCTATGTGGACACTTTAAGCCCCGAGGCCATTGAACGCTTTGTTCAGGTGACGCATGAAAAATATCTGGAATGGGTGGGCGATGATTTTGGCGGCGCGGTTCCGGCTATTTTCACCGATGAACCGCAGCATACCCATAAGCAAACCCTGGGCTTTGCCCGGGAGGAAAAGGACGTGATCCTTCCCTGGACCAGCGATGTGCCGGAAACCTTCCAGAAAGCCTATGGCGAAGATATCATGGCCCACCTGCCGGAGCTTTTATGGGAGCTGCCGGACGGCCAGATATCCTCCATCCGCTATCATTATCATGATCATATCGCCGAACGCTTTGCTGCCGCCTTTGCCGATACCATTGGCGCTTGGTGTGAAAAGCATCATTTGATGTCCACGGGCCATCTGATGCTGGAGGGCGATCTCCATGGCCAAACCCGAGCCATCGGTGAAGCCATGCGCTCCTACCGCAGCTTCCAGCTCCCCGGGGTTGATATGCTCAATCACCGAACAGAATTTACCACCTGTAAGCAGGTGCAGTCCGCTGCTCATCAGTACGGCCGGGAGGGCGTGATGAGTGAATTATATGCAGTGATGGGATGGGAGGTGGACTTCCGTGCCCACAAATTCCACGGCGACTGGCAGGCCGCTCTGGGCGTCACTGTGCGGGTGCCCCATCTGGCATGGGTAACCATGAAAGGTGAATCCAAACGGGATTATCCCGCCCCCATCAGCTACCAATCCCCCTGGTGGCAGGATTACAGCTATCTTGAAGATCACTATGCCAGAGTGGCCACGGCCATGACACGGGGGGAATCCCTGGTGAGAGTGGGCGTGATTCATCCCATTGAAAGCTATTGGCTCCATTGGGGGCCTGAGGAGCAAACGGGCGAAATCCGCCGCCAGATGGACAAGAATTTTCAGAACGTGACCGAATGGCTGATCAATGGCAATATCGATTTTGACTTTATCTGCGAAGCCTTGCTGCCCGAGTTGTGCTGCCAGGGCGGCGCGCCCCTGCAGGTGGGAAAAATGGCCTATGATGCCATCGTAGTGCCCGGCTGTGAAACCCTGCGCGCCAGCACCTTGGATCGGCTGGAGGCTTTTCAAAAAGCCGGCGGCCAGCTGATCTTCCTGGGGGAAGCCCCCCGATATGCCAATGCGCTTCCCAGCTCCCGAGGCAAATCGCTGTGGCAAAGCAGCCGGAAGGCTGAATTCTGTCAAGATGCTTTGCTGGGGGCTTTGGAGAGCGTGCGCACCGTGGATATTCGGGATAGCGAGGGCAACCGCACCGACAATTTGATTCATCAATTGCGGAAAGATGGGGAGGCTCGATGGCTGTTCATTGCCCACAGCAAGATGTTTTACCACCGGGACGTGCCGATCCGCCAGGATATCCGCATCACCCTAAATGGGGAATACAATGCGGTTTGCTATGATACCCAGACGGGCGAAATCTATTCCTTCCCCGCCACCCATGAGAAGGGCAAAACCGTAGTACAAGCCACCCTCTATGATACCGACAGCCTGCTGCTTCGCTATACAAATGATGTAGTTTCCGCTCCTCCTGCGCCTAAGACGGTAGCCCAGAAAAAGACTGCCCTGCCCATCCCGCAAAGAGTGGCCTATCGGCTGGATGAGCCCAATGTGTATTTGATGGACAAAGCAGAATTTTCTTTGGATAACGGCCCCTATCGCTCCGAAAAGGAACTATACAAGGCGGATGATGATCTGCGGGAGGAGCTGGGCTGGTACAAGCGCCAAAGCGCGATGGCTCAGCCCTGGGTGATCCCGGAAAAGGAGCCAGAGCACAAAGTGCATCTGCGTTTCACCGTGCATTGCACCCAAAGCTTTGAAAAAATTCATCTAGCCCTGGAAGATGCAGATTTGGCCAATATTTCCTTGAACGGCCAGTCCATCACCGCGCAGCCAGATGGCTGGTATGTGGATAAATCCATTGAAACCGTTCCTTTGGGCACGTTGCAAAAGGGAGAAAACATCATTGAGATCACGCTGCCCTTTGGCAAGCGCACCAATGTGGAATGGTGCTATCTGCTGGGGGATTTCGGCGTGCGGCTTTACGGAGAATACCGTGAGCTTGTACCCCTCCAGCCCTTCCTTGGCTTTGATGATATCACCGCGCAGGGCCTTCCCCATTATGGCGGCAACATCACCTATCTTGTACCTATCCAATCCAAGGGTGGAAAGATCACCATATCTGTGCCCCACTATTCTGGTGCGGCTATTCGGGCCAAAATCGGCGATGAGCAGGGCTATATCGTCTATGCCCCGTATCAATTCACCTTTGAGCATGTAGCGGAAGGGAAGCAAATGCTGGAACTGACGCTGCTGGGCCATCGCCACAACGCCTTTGGCCCCGTTCACCTGGCAGATCCTAAGGATCTGTGGATCGGCCCCAACGCCTGGCGCACCACCGATGAAAAGTGTACAGGATCCTACCGGCTCAAGCCCGTGGGCATTCGCTCCGCCCCGCTGGTGGAAGAAGAATGAGAAGACAGCGCGTTTTTTGAAAAATCCTGCTTTTTCTTCCCCCGTCCGGCAGGATTTTTTCCCTGCTGACCGAATCTATTTTCTATATTCAATCGGTAATCATTTGAAAGGATGGATCCGCCTATGAAAACCCGCGTGACCATTTACAACGAAGGCGTGCATGAGCAGACCAAAGAAAACGTGCGCGCCATTTATCCCAACGGCATTCATGGCGCTTTGAAGGAAGCATTGGAAACGGATGAGGTAAGCGTTTCCTGCTATACTTTGGATACGGTAAACGAAATCACCGATGAAGTGCTGGACAATACCGATGTTATGCTCTGGTGGGGTCATGCCCGCCATGCCATGGTGCCCGATGAAGTGGCAGCCCGAGTGCGGGATGCCGTGCTCAAGGGCATGGGTATCGTATTCCTTCATTCCGGCCATCATTCCAAGCCCTTCCGCCTTTTGATGGGCACCTCCTGCAATCTCACCTGGCGGGAAAACGGAGATATGGAACGGTTGTGGGTGGTCAACCCTGCCCATCCTATCACCCAGGGCCTGGGCCGCTATTTTGAGCTTCCCCATGTAGAAACCTACGGGGAGCCCTTTGGCATTCCCGAGCCTGATGAAGTGCTGTTCATTGGCTGGTATTCCGGCGGCGAAGTATTCCGCTCTGGCTGCACCTTCCATCGGGGCAATGGCCGCATCTTCTATTTCCAGCCCGGCCATGAAACCTTCCCCATCTTCTATGATGAAAATGTGCGCCTGGTGATCCGCAATGCTGTAAAATGGGCCAAGCCCATTTACCGGGTGCCCGAATTGCTCTGCCCTCATGTAAAAAAGCCCGGAGAGGAAGAATGATCCGAATGTTCCCAGCGCCGCAGCCTGAACGCTGCGGCATTCTTTCTTTTTTGCATTTTTTACATATTATTCACACGGCTGCAGGCCGCTGCATACAATTGTCATTGAAAAATCCATCAAAAACGTATATAATATGAACAATGACCGCAAAGGAGGCGCCAGCATGGAGAATGAAATTCGCCTGGGGGATGTGATCCAGACCAGGAAGCCCCACCCCTGTGGAAGCGATACCTGGGTGGTGATCCGCACAGGCGCTGATATCAAGATCAAGTGTCAGGGTTGCGGCCGCATTGTGATGCTGGACCGGGAAGTATTTTTAAAGCGCAGGAAAAAGCTGATCCAGCAAGGGCCCATCCCAAATGCTTAAGGAGAGGAGAAAAAACATGGAAACTGAAAAGAACATGGCCGTAGAGGCCGAAGAAGAAGCCGTTGAAATCGTAAAAGAGGAAACGGCTGCAAAGGGAAAAAAGAAAAAAGAAAAGAAAAAGAAAACGCCGAAAGAAGAGCTTATGAGCTGGATTTGGACGCTGCTGGCAGCCTTTTTAATTGCTTCTCTGATTCGTGCCTTTGTGGCTGAACCCATCAAGGTGGATGGCAACAGCATGACCAATACCCTGATGGATGGGGAAATCATGCTGGTTTCCAAGCTGGACTATATGTTTGGGGAAATGGAGCGGGGCGATGTGGTGGTGTGCCGCTATCCCGGTCGCACCCAGGGCTCTGTGAACCTGGGTGCCGCGCTTTCCCTGGATACCCACACCCTTTTTGTGAAGCGCCTGGTGGGCCTGCCGGGAGATACCCTATGGATTGCCAACGGCGTATTATATGTAAACGGTGAAGCTGTGCCCAATCCTGAAAAAATGGCCAGCACGCCCCGGGATATGACCCCCATCACCCTGGGCCGGGATGAATATTTTGTAGTGGGCGATAACCGCTACACCTCCCATGACAGCCGCTCCAGCGACGTGGGGCCCATTTCCTCCAGCGCCATTATGGGCAAGGTGAAATGCGTGCTCTTCCCCTTGAACGCCATCCGGGGCATTGAATAAATGACCCTCCAGCGCAGGCCGCGCCCCTTGGCGGCACAGGTGCAAAAGAAACCATTTAAAGAAAAGCGCACCTTTTCCCAGGAGATCGCCGTTTGGCTATGCATTTTGCTGGCAGCGGCTCTCTTGGCCGGCGCATTGCAGGCCTGGGTGATTCAGCCCATCCGGGTGGACGGCAGCAGCATGAATCATACCCTGGCCAACGGGGAAATTATGCTGGTTTCCAAGCTGGATTATGTATGGAGCGAAATGAGGCGGGGGGATGTGGTAGTATGCCGATATCCCGAAAGGATAGAGCACACCCTGCCCCTTACCGCTTCCCTTTCTCTCACCCAGCACGTCCTTTTTGTCAAGCGTCTGGTGGCGCTGCCGGGAGATACGGTGGAAATCAGAGAAGGGCAATTGTATGTGAACGGCGAAGCCGCCCATGAGCCCGATACCCTGGGCAGCATAGCCCGGGATATGGCCCGGCGCACCCTGGGGGCGGATGAATATTTTGTGATGGGGGATAATCGTTTTTCCTCCCATGACAGCCGCGCAGAGGATGTGGGGCCCCTGCCCCGGGATATGATTATGGGCAAGGTGAAATGGGTAGTATGGCCCCTTCCCAATATCCGGGCAATTGAATAAATGCAAAAAGGTATCAGCCGCAGGAAATTATCCCGCTTGCTGATACCTTTTTGATTGCAGCGCTTACGCCTTAAAAATCCGCAGGGTATCCCGCATGGCAGCCAGCAGATTTTCTTCAGAGTGCGCAATGGCCTCGTTCAAGGGCATGGGTCGCCGGCAAATGGGCACCACTGCCGTCACCCCCTGGGAATAGGCGCCGTCCATTTCCCCTTCTACACCGCCTACCACTGCGAAGCAGGGCTTATTCTGCTTTTGGCAGCGCCGGGCCACCCCGATTACCACCTTGCCCCGCAGGCTCTGGCCATCCAGCTTGCCTTCGCCGGTGAATACGGCGTCGGCGTCCTGGAGCAATGCATCAAAGCCAGTCACATCCAGCACGGTTTCAATGCCCATCTGCAATTGACCGCCCAGCAGCGCCGCCATGCCGCCGCCCATGCCGCCGGCAGCGCCCGCGCCGGGAATATGAAGCATATCCACCCCTGCATCCCGAAGGGCAATTTCAGCCAGATGATGCAGCCCCGCATCCAGCCGAGCCACCATTTCTTCATCCGCACCCTTTTGGGGAGCAAACACCGCCGCAGCCCCCTGGGGGCCGCACAGGGGATTATCAATATCGCACATCACTCGCAGCCGCTTTCCCTGGAGCAAAGCCTTGGCTGCCGAGCAATCGATGGCCGTGATATTTTTCAGCGTTTCTCCTACCGGCACAAATTCTTCGCCTTTTTCATTCAGAAATTTTACGCCCAGGGCTGCCGCCGCGCCGCAGCCGCCATCATTGGTGGCGCTGCCGCCCAGGCCCAGAATAATCTCCTCCGCACCGCTTTCCAGCGCAGCCCGAATCAATTCTCCCGCGCCATAGGTGGTGGTCTTTTCAGGATTTTTCTTTTCGCCCACCATGGGCAAGCCGGCTGCCGCGGCCATTTCCACCACAGCCGTGCGCTGATTCAGCTTGCCATAGGCGCACAAAGTTTTTTCCCCCCAGGGGCCATTGGCAGTGATCTCTATGCGTTCTCCGCCAACTGCCGCCAGAAAAGCGTCCACCGTGCCCTCGCCTCCATCCGCAACCGGGATGGAAATGCACTGAGCCCCAGGGGCCTCCAAAGACGCCGCCTGCTTCATTAAATCGCACACTTGCTGGGAGGACAGACTGCCCTTAAAAGAATCGGGAATGAAAATCAGCTTTTTCATATCAGATTCATCCTTGCTTGTTATTCTGTAGTACCCCGGAAGCCCTTGCCAATAATCTCGCTGGAGGAGGTGATGGTAATGAAGCTATGGGGATCGGTGGAGCGCACAAAGCGCTGGAGCCGCGCCGCCTGGGAGCGGTTCACCACCGTCATGATAATCTTCCTTTTTTCGTGGGTAAATGCACCTTCTGCCTCGGTAATGGTAGCGCCGTGATGTACTTGCTCCAGGATATACTGGCAAATGGGATCGGGATTGGCCGTAATGATCTGAAACACTTTGCAGGTGCGCAGATTATCCATCACGATATCCACCAGCATGGATTTGGCAAACAGGCCGAACAGGGAATAAAGCCCCGTTGCCATGCCGAAAATGAAGCATGCGCCCACTGCCACAATCAGATCAGCCAGCATCAGCCCCACACCGATATTAAAGCGGGTGTATTTTTTAATGAGTATGGCAATCACATCGGTACCGCCGGAGGAAGCGTGAGCATCGAAGAGCATGGCCGCGCCGATGGCGGGCAGCGCCACGGCAAAGAGCAATTCCAGCAACGGCTGATTGGTCATGGGCCCATCCAAAGGCACCACCTTTTCAAACAGCAGCGTAATCAGAGAATAAAGCAGGCTGGAATATGCCGTGCGGATGCCAAAGCTTTTTCCCAGAAATGCCACGCCTACTACCAGCAGAGCAATATTCAATATCAGGTTGGAGGTAGCCATGGAAACGGAAGGGATAAAGCGGTTCACCAGAATGGAAAGGCCGCTGACGCCGCCGGTGGTAAACCGGTTGGGAAACTTAAAAAAGTATACGCCCAGAGCCGTCAAAAGCGTGCCCAGATTCAGATACGCTACTTCCTTCCACCATTTGGGGGTAAAAAGCACGTTTTCCTTCCCTGTGCTCATACGCCAAAGCCCATTTCCAGCAGCCAGCGGCAGCAGGCATTGCTCCAGGAGGCTACCAGGGGATGCTCGGCAGCCAGGCCCAGGCCATGGCGGCCCTTGGGATAGACATGCATTTCAAAGGACACACCCTTATCCGCCAGGGCATTGGCCAGATTCATGCTATTTTGCACCGGCACGGCCTGATCGGCAGCCGTATGCCAGATAAAGGCAGGAGGGGTATCCTCGGTTACGTTGAGTTCGGCAGAATAGCGCTTGGCCAGCTCATTATTTTCCCATTCATCCCCCATCAGATTCTTCCGGGAGCCCATGTGAGCGTACGGCTCCATAAAAGAAGACACCGCATAGCAGGGAACAAAGGCATCCGGACGGGAAGAAATGCGCTCAATGGGATCTTCGCTTTCGGGATTGCCCAGGTCATAAAGGGTACCCGCGCAGCAGCACAGATTGCCGCCGGCAGAAAAGCCCAGGATGCCCACCTTTTCATAGCCAAAGGAGCGCACCAGACGAATGGCACGCTTGGCATCGGAAAGAGGCGCTTCCCTGTGGCAGGGCTTCACCCGATAATCCAGCACATAGGCCGCAATGCCCTGGGAATTGAGCATCCGGGCGATGGGATCGCCTTCGTGGGCCGCCTTATGGGAATAGCCGCCGCCGGGCAGCACCACCACCGCGCCTCGGGCGCCTTCTACAGGAAAAGCCTTAATGGACGGCTGCTCCTGCTCGGGAGATTCTTTAGTATAGGGCGCTTCGCATTCCCACAGCATGATTTTTTCTTCTGCTTCAATATGTCGCATTGGTTTTCCCCTCCAAATCATTCAAAATAACACTATTCATACTTTACACCATTTTCCTTTCTTTCGCAACCATTCTTTCTCTTTTTGCAGGAAAAATTGCAATTTTTCTTTGACAAATGGAACATCCATGGATGTCATTTGAATCGTTTTTTTGTATCTTTCGAGGATTTCATCTGGCGCGCATTTCCATTCCATGCTATACTGATACCGTCAATAAGAAACACCAAAGAAAGGACGCGTGATTTCATGAAAGGTAACTCTGTAAAGCGCTTGGTGATTGCCGTAGTAGCCCTGATCCTGGCGGTTGTGGTGCTTAAAGCCTGCACCGTCACCGTGGATACCGGCTACACCGCCATCGTGACCACCTTCGGCAAAGTGGAGGATTACACCCTGGAAGCTGGCTTCCATTTTAAATCTCCCTTCCAGCAGATCATCACCATGGATAACCGGGAGCAAAAGACCACCTTTGCCACCCAGGCATTCTCCAGTGATATCCAGCAGGTGGATATTACTGGCTCCATCAACTATGCCATTAACAAATCCACCGCTATGACCCTCTTTAAAGAAGTGGGCACCAATTATTTTGACAAGCTGGTGAACCCCCGGATGATGGAAAACACCAAGGCTGTGTTCTCCAAGTATACGGCGGAAAACCTGGTGAGCGCCCGGGAAGAGCTTTCTGTGCAGATCCGGGATATCCTGAGCAAGGAAATGGAGCGCTACGGCATCACCATCATCTCCATCTCCATTGAAAACGTGGACTTCACCGACGCCTTCACCGACGCCGTAGAAGCCAAGCAGGTGGCCGCCCAGAAGAAGCTCCAGGCCGAAATCGAGCAGGAGCAAAAGACCATGGAAACCCAGCAGCAGGCCCAGCGCCAGAAGATCGAAGCTGAAGCCAAGGCGGATGTGCTGAAGGTGAACGCCGACGCCGAAGCCTACTCCACCCGCATCAAGGCAGAAGCCGAGGCTGAAGCCAACCGGAAGATCGCTGAATCCCTCACCCCCGAGCTCATTGAATTCACCCAGGTGAACCAGTGGAACGGCGAATTGCCCCAGTATGTATCCGGGGAGGCGGCGGAAGCCCTGCCCGTGCTCTCCTTAAACGACATGGAAAAAACTCAGGAATAACCCTTCCCCCAGCCCTCGGGTCCCTGGCTCGAGGGCCCTTTTTAGGAGGAAACATATGAAAAAGAATCTGGCGCTGCTTCTTTCCCTGATGCTGCTTTTTTCCCTCTCATCCATTTCCCTGGCCGAGGATACGTTGACCGTGTATCTTCCCCAATTCACCGTTGGGAACTCCCAGGAGGAATCCTGCGACTATGCCTCCCGGATGCTGCACGCATCGGGGATCAATATTGACTTCCGTGTATACATTTCTGAGGATGCCGGCACAAACAGCTACATGCAGTTTATCCGGGACAACATCCATAAAGACAATATAGCCTTCGTGCTCAACACCGAGCCTCTGGAATTTTTGAAAGAAGAAGGCTGGATCGATGAAATCCACTCTCTCAGCCACACTGCGCAGCCCCTGAACCGATTGGCAGTGCTGATCAGAAATGACGTATTTTCCCAGTGGGGACAAAGTATCCGCACAGCTTCGGAGCTGGAAGCATTCCTTGCCTGGCGCAGGGAGGAAACAGGAAAAGCTCCCTGCACTGCTTCTCCTTTTCTGTATGACAGGATGTACGGCGGCTTCCTGTGGCTGAACCTTTTCCTGCCGGAAGAAGGCTATTTTCCTATTAACAACGAATTTCCCGCCCTGGCCTCTGCCGCTGATTTTTACAGCGATTTTTCCGGAGAAAACCTTTTTTCCTTTGCCGCCCTTCCTGCCCTCAGCGATTGCGCCCTCCGGTATCTTCAATGGATAGAAAAGGGCTGGATGGATGCCTATATGCCCACGCCCCGCACCCAATTGGCTCAGTATGATGCCGTCATCGTGAATACCGAAGATTTTCTCATGCCCCTGATGCTGCGGAATAATGCGCCCCTTTCCGCCCTGGATTTTTCCGAATATACCCTGCAAATTCTTTATGCCCAGGATATTCCCCGGTTTTCTTCCGAAAGCGTTCCTGCCTCCGCCTACGGCATCTGCAGCGGCGAAAATGCACAACCCCTGGTTGACAATTTCCTCGCCTGGCTGGAGCAGGAAAACAACTACCGGCTTCTGCGCTATGGCGCAGAGAGCACGGATTACCGGGTGGAGGATGATGCATGGATCATCCTTCCAAAATCCGGTTATTCCCTGTGGGAGCAGCGGGTGGTATTTGAAAATATCAGGCTGGAGCCCCCTGTTTTCCGCGAGAACCTCCCCGCCAATTTCCGGGAAGAAATGCAGTTGGTTTCTGAAGCTCCTGCCCCTCTCTTCCCCGCCGCGAAATTGGATGCGGCGGCTGATCTGCTGATCCGGGAGGAAGTATTGCTGCCCGCATATCAGTTGTCCTCCTCTGCCCATTCCTTCTGGGAAAGAATTTATCAATACCGCACGGCGGCCAGCGAAAGCGCCATCACCCAGTGGCTGGATACAGTGCTTCAGCCTCATGATGCGCTGGATGAAACATTGGATGAGCTGAGCATGCTGCTGTTGGCCGAATAAAATAAAAAAGGGGCTGTTGCATTTGCAACAGCCCTCAGACCGCTGACAAAGTCGTCAGCGGTCAAATTTTTAGTGAAATAGCAAGAAAAAGCATCCTGGTGTCGAATAAATAAAGTATAAGCAAGCAAAAAAGCAAAGGGAAGATGAAAGAAAATGCTGC
>SVGW01000095.1 GCA_015056125.1 Clostridiales bacterium
TATGAAGAAGACCCTGGCTCTTGTCCTGGCTCTGATTCTGGCTCTGGCGAGCATGAGCTTTGCCGTGGCGGAAGAAGAAGTGAAGGGCGAAATCAAGTACCTGATGGGCTACTGCTCCACCGACCCCAATGCGGAGCCCCCGGCTGCCGTGATCGATCAGCTGACCGGCTTCAAGACCACCTACTACATGCTGCCCTCTTCTGATGCTGATCAGAAGCTGATGCTGGAACTGGCCTCCGGCGCGGAATACGACATCATCCGCTGCTCCATCGCTCAGTTCAACAAGATGGTGACCACCGGCGCTTTCGTCGCTCTGGACGAATACCTGCCCACCACCACCTACCTCAAGGACATCATGACTGAAGACGAATGGGCTTCCGCTGCTTACAACGGAAAGATCTACGGCATTCCTCAGTTTGACGCCCTCTACGTTGGCGACGGTATCGCCATCAACGTGGATATGTGGAACAAGGCCGGCTACACCGTGAACGATGCTGACCGCGAACTGTCCCTGGCCGAATTCGAAGAAGTTATGCTCAAGATCAAGGAGCAGGGCGTGATCCCCTTCACCGGCACCGGCGCTCAGATCGATACCATCGCTTCTGCTTTCGGTATCGTGGCTCATGACTGGCAGCCCGACCTGGACGGCACCATCACCCACCGCTTCCTGCACAGCAATATGCCCGCCTACATCGAATACATGCATAAGCTGTATACCATGGGCATTCTCGACCCCGAATGGGCCGTGAACAAGGGCGAAAACGTGACCCAGAAGTTCACCTCTGGTCAGGCTGCTGCCATGAACTCTGGCTGGTCCTCCACCACCGCCAACGAAGCTGCTCTGACTGCTGCTACTGGCGCTGCCACCGATTACCTCTGGCCCCTGTCTGACAATGAAGGCTACTCTCGCCTGGATTCCAATGGCGGCGTGCGCGCTTTCGGCGTTATCCCCAAGAGCTGCAAGCAGGTTGAAAAGGTTATCGAATACCTCGACCTCCGCGCTGATCCCGAAATCTTCCTGACCTCCTTCCTGGGCTATGAAGGCGAACAGTGGGAATTCCGTGATACCAACAACGATGGCGAAATGGAATATTGGCCCCTGCTGGACCGCGAACCCGGCTTCACCGCTTGGTTCAATGGCCACTACTTCAACATCGTGAACAGCTCTTCTTCCTTCACCACCATGTGGCTGTGCCGCGCCCGTAAGAGCGAAGTGCAGTACAATGCTACCTATCTGATGAACCTCTATCCCGCTGATCGCTGGGTAGACTCCGCTCTGGCCTTTGCTCCTCCCATGGATGCCGTGTCCAACTACGCTCAGTCCCTGAACCTGCTCACCAACAACTACATCATCGAGTGCATCGTTGGTACCCGTTCTGTGGATGAATACGAAGACGTTGTGGCCGAATTCCTGTCTGAGGGCGGCGAAGAAATGATCGAAGAAGTTCGCGCTTATGTGGAATCCATCGGCGGCTATGTGAAGACCGTTGAAGGCGCCAACATCCTCGACTCCAACCTGATGACCAAGTAATTCCATATTCCCTATGGAAAATGGGGGCTGCCGGGTTCTCCCGGTAGCCCCTTTTTCAAAGAGACCGTATGAAATATTGAAAAGGCAGGCGAAAGAAAAATGGCAGGTATTTCTTATCAGCGAGAATTGCCCGTGCGGCATGAAGTGGATGTATTGGTAGTGGGCGGCGGCCCCGGCGGCTGCGCGGCGGCAGTGGCGGCGGCTCGTCACGGCGCGAAGGTGTTCCTGGCGGAAGCGCAGGGCTGCCTGGGCGGCCTGGGCACGGCGGGCATGGTGCCTGCCTATATGTGCTTCTCTGATGGCGAAAATTTCTGTGCCGCCGGCCTTGGCGAAGAAATTCTCCATCGCATGTGGGAATACGGCGAATACGGCGATTTTGATAAGCCCCTGAGCATCCGCGTGGAAGCCCTTAAGCGGGTGTATGATGATATGCTGCTGGAAGCGGGCGTGGATTTTGTGTTCCATACTCAGCTGGTGGATGTGATCATGGATGGGCAAGATATTGATTGCTGCGTATTTGCCGGCAAGAGCGGCATGTATGCCGTGAAGGCTAAGGTGTATATCGATGGCACCGGCGATGGCGACGTGGCCGCTTGGGCGGGCGCTCCCTTTGAATTTGGCGATGCCAATGGCAGCGTGATGGCCTCCACCCTGTGCAGCCTGTGGGCGGGCATCGATTTTAAGAATGCCAAGAAGGGCCCCGATAATCAGCGCATCGAAGAAGCATATAATGACGGCGTGTTTAAGAAGCTGGATATGCATCTGCCCGGCATGTGGAAGATCACCGAGAGCATCGGCGGCGGCAATATCGGCCATGTGTATGACGTGGACGGCACTGATGAACGCTCCCTCACCAAGGGCCTCATCGACGGCCGCAAGCTCTATAGCCAGTATGAAGAATACTATAAGAAGTATCTCACCGGCTATGAGAATATGGAAATGGTGGCTACCGGCAGCATTCTGGGCGTGCGCGAATCCCGCCGCATCATGGGCGATTACGTGCTGGTGCTGCAGGATTTCCTGGATCGGGCTGTGTTTGAAGATGAAATCGGCCGCTATTGCTATCCCGTGGATATCCACGCCAGCAACAGCTCCATGACCAGCTACAAGGAATTTATGAAGGATCACACCGGCTATCGCTATCAGAAGGGCGAAAATTATGGCGTGCCTTATCGCATTATGCTGCCCAAGAATGTGAATAACCTGCTGGTGACCGGCCGCTGCGTGAGCACCGACCGTTATATGCAGTCCTCCATTCGTGTGATGCCCGGCTGCTATATTACCGGCCAGGCTGCCGGCGTGGCGGCTGCCCTGTGCGTGAAAGACGGCACCACCACCCGTACCGTGGATATTCACAAGGTACAGAAATGCTTGAAGGAGATGGGCATGTATCTGCCCAATTTTAAAGAATGAGCAACATGAAATATCAGGCGGAATTGGATATCCGCTATGAGAAAGATGTGGTGGTCATGGGCGGCGGGCCTGCGGGCTGCGCCGCCGCATGGGCAGCGGCAAAAAAGGGCAAAAAGGTGCTGCTGGTGGAAATGGGCGCATGCCTTGGCGGCATGGGCACGGCGGCGCTGGTGCCTCTGTTCCTGGGCTTCACCGATGGTCAGCGCTTCCTGGCCGGGGATTTTGCCAAAGAATTGCTACACCGCATGCATGAAAATGGAAGCTCCGTTTATCGGGAAAACGTAGGCGAAACCGGCGGCGGATTTGTGATCCACGCAGAATCTTTGAAAATTGCCTATGAGGAAATGCTGCTGGAAGCAGGCGTGGAGCTTTTATACATGACCCGGATGGTAGACGTGCTGTCCGATAACGGCATGGTGCAGGCCGTGGTGCTCTCCGGTAAATCCGGCGTATATGCGGCCAAGGCCAAGGTGTATATCGATGGCACCGGCGATGGCGATCTGGCTGCCTGGGCCGGCGCGCCCTTTGATAAGGGTGATGAAACAGGCGGCCTCATGGGTGGCACCCTCTGCAGCCTGTGGACCAATATCGATTGGAGCCGTCGGGAACCCGGTGACAATCGCAAGATTGATCAGGCCTATCAGGATGGCGTGCTGGATAGCGCAGATTATCATCTGCCCGGTATGTTCAGGCTCAGCGATACCGTGGGCATCGGCAATATCGGCCATACCTTTGGTCTGGACGGAACGGATGATGTGTCCCTTTCCAAGAGCCAGGTGCGGGGCCGTGATCTCCTTCGCCAGTACACGGATTACTACCGCAAATACCTTCCCGGCTTTGAAAATGCCCAGCTGGTATCCAGCGGCGCATTCATGGGCGTGAGGGAATCCCGGATCATCCATGGCGCAGCAAAACTGACATTGGAAGATTTTATAAATCGCCAAAGCTTCCCCGATGAAATCGGCCGGTTCAGCTATCAGGTGGATATTCATGCCAGCAATGTGACCAAGGAAAAATACGATCTGTATTTTGAAGAGTATAATCGCTATAAGTATCAGCCCGGGGAAAGCTACGGCATTCCCTTTGGCATCATCAAGCCCCAGGGGCTGCACAATGTATTGATGGCGGGCCGCTGCGTGAGCACCGACCGGCATATGCAGTCCTCCATTCGGGTGATGCCCGGCTGCATGATGACGGGCCAGGCCGCTGGATTTGCCGCCGCCTGGTGTGTGGACAATGGCGGCGATACTCTGGATATTCCTGCTGAGCCTGTAAGGGAAGAATTGAAAAAGATCAACGTCTATTTGCCCTGAGGGTCAATATTTCCCCGTCCTGCATTGGACGGGGATTTTTGCATTTATGCTAAAGCTATGCTATAATAGCGGCATATTGTGCAAGGAGGGACTTGGAAGATGAATGCATATGACGGCAAGGTGAAGATTTTCCAATTGATTGAAGGGGCGAAGCAGGCCCAGGGCCTGACGGTGGTGATCGATGTATTTCGTGCCTTTTCTCTGGAAGCCTATCTTTTTTCCTGGGGCGTGAAGGAAATTCGCCCGGTGGGCTTGGTGGAAGATGCCTTTGCATTGAAAGCAGCCATTCCCGGCAGCGTGCTGATAGGAGAGAGAAAAGGAAAGAAATGTGAAGGCTTTGACTACGGCAATTCTCCTTGCTCTATTCCCCCGGAAGCGGTAAAGGGGAAAACCATTATCCACACCACCAGCAGCGGCACCCAGGGCATTATAAACGCCGTGGGCGCCAGCGAGATTATCACGGGCAGCCTTCTGAACGCCGGCGCAGTGGCCCGGTATATTCAGAAGCGACAGCCAGAGCAGGTGTCTATTGTGGCCATGGGCGGCATGGGCATCAAGCCTGCAGCGGAAGATGATCTTTGCGCGGCTTATATCAAAAGCCTGCTGGAAGGAGCGCCCCTTGCCGATATGGATCGACGAATCAAGGACCTGAAAGCGCATGGCGGCCAGCATTTTTTTGACCCCGCCAAGCGGGATGTGTTTCCGGAAGAAGATTTCTGGATGTGCACCAAGTATGATCAGTTTTCTTTTGTAATCAAGGTGGAAAAGGATGCCCAAGGGTTTCTGGCCCATCGGATCGATGTATGATTTTCAAAAGCGCTTGCCGCGTGGCAGGCGCTTTTTTCTTGACACCTTTTTACTTTTATGATATACTCATCCACAATTTTATAAAAGAGGTGAGGCGTATGGCAAAGCAGATTTTGCAGCATTATCAGCACACAGGTGTGGAAGCGGATGTAAAGCTTTTGCAGGGCGAACATGAGATCACATTTTCCGTGCTGATTACCTTGCTGCAGCGGGAATGCACGGATATTTACACCAATCATGAAAGCGTGATCGTCTGCTATTCCAATGCGCCTTTTCCGGTTTGGGTGTGGATAAAGGATGCGGAAAAGAAGGAGGATGTGGCCGCGATAGGGGAATGCCTGAAAAGCGCCTTTCCCATGGAGCAGGGGTATTACTACAATCTGAGCTACGAGCTATTGGAGAAGCTGAAGGCGGAGGATCGTTATTTTAGCCAGGCCAAGCGGAAAACGGGCCTGATTTCCCATCGGTTGGATGAAATTTTGCCCATTCATGCCCCTTGCGATGGGAGAAGAACTGTGGTGCAGCAGGATGATCTGGAAGCGTTGATTCCGCTGTGGCAGGATATGGCTTTCGAAATAGAAGGTATCCGGCATGAGACGGAATTTTGTCGGCAGAAGATTTTAAGGCATATTCAGCGTGGTTCCCTGTTTCTTTGGCGAAATGATGCGGGCGAAATCGTGGCTATGACGGGGCGGGGAGATATGGGAGCATACAGCAAAATCAATGCTGTATATACCCTGCCCGCGCACCGCAGAAAGGGATATGCCATCAACTTGGTGCACCAGGTGACCCAGGATATTCTGAATGACGGCTTGATTCCCATTCTCTACACCGATGCGGATTATATCGCTTCCAATAGTTGCTATCGGAAGATCGGCTACCGGCCCGTGGGCCAGCTTTGCACGGCGATTAGAAAATAACAAAAGCGCTCGCAGTTTCATAGGCTGCGAACGCTTTTATCTTATAAGATGCGGCAAATGTCCATGAGGCTATTCACTGCAGCATCAGCTTGCTCTTCTTCTTTTGTAATCTGCCAATATTGACCAAAACCTTGTTTGATCCAGATGGTTTTCATTCCCAAGCGCTTGGCAGGAATGATATCATTATCCACTCTATCGCCGATCATCACGGCCTGAGAGGGCATGCATTTAGCCCTTTTCAGTGCGATTTCATAGATTCTCCTGTCTGGCTTGGCCACGCCTTCTTCAGCGGAGGCAATCACCAGGTCAATGTAAGATAGAATACCGTGCTGCGCGAGACGGTCTGCCGTACCTATATTCTGGTTGGCAATGATGCCGATTCTATATTTTTTGTGTAACTGCTTCAGGGTTTCGGCAGCATCGGCGTACAGGCGTTCTTTTTCTCCATGCCAGTGAGTTAATTCTACGCCCAGCATCTTAGCGATTTCTAAATCCCCTTTTTTATTCTGCTGGTAGAATTGAAGCGCCTTTTCATAGACGAACTCATAGGAAACGTGGGCGGCCTCCGCTAAATCTTGAAACCGGCGGGCATAGGCGGCGCTTTCATCTATCAAAGTGGAGCCTACGTCAAAAAAGAGCCATTGAACAGAAGAAAACATATAATTCTCCTTTTTCACAAAGATAAAGCGAAGGCGGAGCATTTTTCAAATAGGAATGCACGCATGTCCGGGGTCATTTTCCAGTGCCAGGGAGCTTCGCCGGGCTGCGTGGGATGCTTATCTGAGGCAGCCAGAATGGATACCACCTTTACCCCCAGATACTTGCCCACGCTAAAGAGGGCGGAGGTTTCCATATCCACGCCCACGGCCCCCTTTTCCCGCCAGAGCGCTTCCTTCATAAAGGTTTGCCGGTAAACGGCATCGGTGGATACCAGAGGCAGATTTTTTCCGCCGATGGCGCTGAGGGCCCGGGCGTGAAGCTCGGAGTCGGGGCAGGCATATTCGATGGAATCGTAGTAATGCAGAGAGGTTCCCTCCTCCACAAAGGCTTGCCCTGGAATCAATACGTCCCCAAACTGGATTTTCTCTGCAAAGGCTCCGAACATTCCCACCGTTACCACATTTTTGACGCCCAGCGCGGCCAGGGTTTCCAGGGTATCCACCGCATGAGGCGCACCCCTGCCGCCGTCCAGAAAGCAAAGGGCATTGTATCCTTCCACCTGATAAATGGGGCATGCCCGGAGAAAACGGGGAAATTTTTCCGTAAGCAGGCGGGTATTGAAATGGCTGAGCATGTATTCTTCGCCCCGGTTCATGTAAAAGAGCATGGCGGTTTCGGGCAGACGTAAGGCGATGGCACCGTCAATGCCCCGCACATGGGATTGAGCTGCCACGTGCTTTTGCGCAGTGATAATGGCTTCTGATGTATCGGTAGGAATTTTCCACATAATGAATCTCCTTGATATGGGGGAAAGATTGCTTGTAGAAAGAAAAAGAACAAAGTTTCCAGGTGGTTTTCGGGAGGGTGCGAGAGGGAGCTTTTGACGCAAAAGCTTCCTCCCGCAAATTTTAGTTTCGTACAAAAGGCGGTTCCACACGCTGCTCCAGGAGCAGGGCGTACCTGTCCGGGCGGCGGTAGGCGTTTCCGTGCACCTCTCGGCTGCGATATTCCCGAATTTCATCCAATGGGAAATCGGCGATGTAAATCCCTTCCCGCTCACCGGCGTCAATGATCAAGGTGTCCCGGGAGGCATGCTCCTCCATGCGATAGGCAATGCCGTCAAAGGCGGTGGAATGGCCGTTGCAGTCCGGCTGGCCCTTGGGATAATTTACAGTGGCAATGCCAAGCATGTTTTCATAGGCGCGGCCTCTGAGCTGGGAGATGCGATTGATCTCCATGGGGCAGGCGTTGGGCACCAGAATGATCTCCGCGCCCTTGAGCATCAGAATTCGGGCGCTTTCGGGAAATTCCCGATCATAGCAAATCATGGCCCCAATTTTTACGTTTCCCTGGGCTGTATCTACGTTGGCTACGAAAAAATCCTCCCCAGCGGTCAATTGGCGCTCGTCCTCAGAAAAGTCGCAGGTGTGCACCTTGGCATACACGAATTGCTGTTGACCGTGGCGATCAAAGAGGCAGAGGCTGTTTCGCGGGGAGGGGAAATAGGATTCCAGAAAGGTAATACCAATCGCCATATCAAGCGCCTGGGCCAGGGCGCCAAAGGCGCCTACAAAGGGACCATCGGCAGGGGTAGCGCATGCTTCCAGAGCATGAGGATCAAAGGTGGGCAATTGATAGCCAATATTCCACATTTCGGGAAACAGCGCTAAATCGGCCCCCATTGCCTTGGCCAGGCGGCAGGACTGAAGACCCTTTTCAAGATTTTTTTCCTGGGTGGTTTCCGGTAATAATTGCAAAAGGGCAACTTTAAAATGCTTCATCACATTTTTCCTTTCTGTGCATCATCACTTATTCTCAAATCGATCATGGCCTTGAGAAATGGAAGATCGCGGAGGGACGCGTTATCGATTCTGAAAGTGCATCCGCAAACCTGTCTGAAAGCTTTTCCAAAGATGATTTTTTCTTTACCGCCATTGCATGAGCCACAGTGGCTGCAATGATTCACATGCGTCCAGCCAATTTGCTTGATTTCTTCGCTAAAGTGAGCGTTTTCATAGGCAGTGCTGTCATCGGACCATATCGTCCACGAATGTTGGGGATCATCGGGAGCTTTGATTGCAATAAAGCAAATACATGTTTCATTCTGCATGATCCAGAAGTAAATTTTATCTTTCCAATAGGCGCCGGTATCTCTGTGAAAGGATAATCGGCATTTTTTTAAATACTTGATAAAGGAAAGCGCTGCCTGCTTTTCTTCGTCCGATAGGTTTTTTACTATATGCGTTTCGATCTGCGTACTCATTTTTTCTCGCGTTATATCGTTGGGTTTTGGTATGGTAGGGGAGAGCATTATTCGATATGCAACCAATTTTATTATATCAATCTCTGGAAGCGGATGTCAACATAAGTAAAAAAGAAAACCGCCGCATCTGCGACGGTTTTCTTTCGACACCTCAGAAGGTGAAGCATGTGGCACCCCCAATGGGATTCGAACCCATGTTTCCGCCTTGAGAGGGCGGCGTCCTAGGCCTCTAGACAATGGAGGCAAATGGCTGGGGAACAAGGATTTGAACCTTGACAATACGAGTCAGAGTCGTAGGTGCTGCCGTTACACCATTCCCCA
>SVGW01000096.1 GCA_015056125.1 Clostridiales bacterium
GCACAGAGCCTGTAAGCGGGACTTTACCCCGCTTACAGGCGACAATGCCGAATTGTGAGGTTCGGAAGTATTCCGCTTCCTATATCAATTTACGACCGCAAAAATAGGCTTTCCATCCCTTTTCACAGGGCTGGAAAGCCATTTTTGCAGTAAATGTGATGGATCGAATGGAAGACTGCTTTAGCTGACTTCCATTCGCAGTTTGTCGAAAATACTTTTTCGACAAACTGAAAGCACCGCTTGAAAGCGGTGCTTATTTTCATTCCGGCTTTCTGGCCAATTGAAGATCAATGGTATCATAGAGGGTGATCACGCCGCCGTGCGCTTCAATGACGCTTTGGATTTCCGCTGCAAAGGGAAGCAGCTTTTCGCCCAGAGCAATATGATCGGAATAAGTGCCCAGAAGCTGCACGTATTCGGCGGCGGTAAAAGTGCGGGTGCGGCGGTAGAGGTGATAGGAAATATCCGTAAAGCCGTATTTTTCAGCGATCAGGGCCCGCTTTCTGGCGTTTTCTTCGCTGTATTCCTGGCTTTCCGGCCCGGGAAAACCGTAGCGGGCATACACCTTCTGCATTTCCGTGTGCAGAATTTCTCTGCCCTTATCCTTGAAGGGATGATTGGCGAATCGGGCAAATACGCCGCCGGGTTTCAGCGCATGATACACCTTTTGATAACCGATTTCTTCCGGGATCCAGTGAAAGGCAGAGGCAGAATAGATGAGATGAAAGCTATTATCCTGGCACTCATAATCCTGGAAGGGGCAATGGACCACGGAAAAATGGGGATATTCCTTGAATTTTTCCCGGACAAAGGCAGCCATCTGATCGCCCAGTTCCACGGCGGTTAGCTGGCATCCCGTTTCCAGAATGGGGGATGTTGCCTGGCCCGTGCCAATGCCCACTTCCAGGGCGCGGCTGGCTTTATTCAGAGGGCAGGCCTTGAAGATATCATCGTATACAGCTTTCACATAGGTGGGCCGCCAACGGTCATACTTAGTGCAGACGGTGTTGAACGTGCCTTCCAGGCCAGGAATAATGGGCATTTGGATCACTCCTTCATATGCAAATTTTTGCGGGAAGGAGAATATACCATGGCGCTGCCCTTTTTGTCAATAGGAGATTTCTTCGGCCGTCAGGTCGTAGGTATCGGCGCCGGTGATCTTGGCGGTGATGAATTGGCCTTCGCTAAGGGGATTATTGCTGAACAGCAGAATTTCCCCATCGGCATCCGGGGCTTCCCAGGCGGAGCGGGCGGTGTACAAATCCCCCCGGAAGCCGGTAACCAGCAACTTTTCCTTTTGCCCTACGCGCTTTTGATTGCGAGATAGGCTGATCTTGGCCTGGAGAGCCATGAGCCGGTTGAGCCGTTCTTCCTTGATTTCTTCGGGAACTTGCCCGGGCATTTCGGCGGCGGGGGTATCATCCTCAGGGGAGAAAGTGAAAGCGCCCATCCGATCAAAGGCCATTTCTTCCGTGAAGGCCATTAGCTCATCAAAATCCTTTTCCGTTTCCCCCGGGAAGCCCACAATAAAGGTGGTGCGCAGGCAAAAGCCCATGCTCCGGGCGGTGGTAAGCATGTGTTTAATATGCTCCACGCTGCCCCGACGGTTCATTTTTTTGAGCAGCCCGGGAGCGGCGTGCTGCAGGGGCAAATCCAGATATTTGCAGATATTCTCATGGGCTGCCATGGTTTCCAGAAGCTTTAAGTTGGTTTCATCAGGATACATATACAGCGCCCGCAACCAGTCTACCCCGGGAATTTGGGCGGCCTCCTCCATGAGAGAAGAAAGGGAATCCTTGGTATCAATGCCGTAGCGTGTGGTATCCTGAGCGATGAGGATATGCTCCTTCACGCCCTGCCGGGCCAGGGTGCGCATTTCATGAAAAATGGCCTCCCGGCTCCGGGAGCGGTAACTGCCCCGGATTAAGGGAATGGCACAGTAGGCGCACTTGTTGTCGCAGCCGTCCCCGGTTTTGATATAGGCGGAATAGGGGGGCGTGGTGAGCACTCGGCCGCATTCCAGGAAGGCGTTATTCCGCTGCGTGGCAATGGGGCGTTGGCCGTTTAAGGCGCTTTCCAGATGCTCCGCCAGATGAGCATACTGAGATACACCCAGCATGCAATCGATTTCGGGGATTTCGTTGGCCAGCTCCTGATCGTAGCGCTGGGACAGGCAGCCGGTGACGCACAGCACCTTGCAGCGGCCGCTTTTTTTATATTCCGCCATTTCAAAAATGGTATCGATGGATTCTTCCTTGGCGGGCGCAATGAACCCGCAGGTGTTCACGATCAAAATATCCGCATCGGCGGGGTCGGCCACGATCAGGCATCCTGCTTCCTTTAACTGGGAAAGCATCTGCTCTGAGTCTACCCGGTTCTTTACGCAGCCCAGGGAAATCATCCCCGCATGCAAGCCTTTCAGTGCCATGTGATAAGCCTCCTTTATAAAACCAATCTATTTTATCATAATTCACAGAGAAGTTACAAGAGGCAGCTGATCTCTATTTGAATTTCACGCTGATGCGTGCTATAATGCATTCTGGGAAGGAGGGCATGAAAATGCTGCGGGTAATCAATCTAAAGGTGCCTTTAGATGCGGGAGCGGAAGCGCCACTTTTCCTGGCGCTGAAAAAGCTGCGGGTATCCCGGGATCAGGTGATCTCCTTCCGGGTGAGCAAAAAGAGCGTGGACGCCCGGGATAAGGGCGACGTGCATTTTGTGATGGCGGTGGACGTGGAATTAAAGAATGAGGATGCGGTATACCGGTCCTTAAAGCCTGGCATCGCCAATAAAGTTTCTGAAAAAAAGGCACCTTATTTATTGAAGGGCGCGCCTCATGGCTCAAGGCCTGTGGTGGCGGGCTTGGGCCCTGCCGGACTTTTTGCGGCGCTGGTGCTGGCAAGGGTCGGCCTTCGCCCCATCGTATTGGAGCGGGGGGAGCCGGTGGAGAAAAGAGCAAAAACTACTGAGATTTTTGCGGCCACCGGAGAATTGAACACAGAAAGCAATATTCAATTTGGAGAGGGCGGCGCGGGCGCTTTTTCCGATGGAAAGCTCACTACCGGCATCAAGGATCCTCGATGTGCGTTTGTTCTGAAGGAATTGGTTGCCCATGGAGCGCCGGAAGAAATCCTGTATCTGGCCCGGCCGCATATCGGTACTGATAAATTGCCCCAGGTGGTGGCATCCATTCGGAATGAAATTATCGCTCTGGGAGGCACGATCAAATTTTCTGCCAGGCTGATAGGGCTGCAGGAGAAGGCTCGAAACGTGCAGGCTGTGATGTATTACGAGGCATTTCAGGAGCATGAACTGACCACGGATACTCTGATCGTGGCCATCGGCCACAGCGCTGCCGATACCCAGCAGTTGCTGTTTAATGCCGGGGTGAATATGGTGCAAAAGCCCTTCTCCGTGGGCGCTCGCATTGAGCATCCCCAGATGCTTATCAACAAGAGCCAGTACGGACGCTTTGCCAATCACCCTGCCTTGGGCGCGGCGGAATATCATTTGTCCACCAAGCTTGCATCCGGGCGCGGGGCCTACACCTTTTGCATGTGCCCCGGGGGCACGGTGGTGTCGGCGGCCAGCAGAATAGGGGGCGTGTGCGTAAACGGCATGAGCGCCTTTGCCCGGGACGGGAAAAACGCCAATGCCGCCTTGCTGATTGACGTAAGGCCCGAAGATTTTATGGATGATCATCCCCTGGCGGGTTATGCCCTGCAAAGAAGCTGGGAGGAAAAGGCCTTCCAGGCAGGGGGCGGAGGATACAAGGCGCCGGCACAACTGGTCGGGGATTTGCTGGCCGGAAAAGAAAGCAGATCCCTTGGCAGTGTGGAGCCCACCTATCGTCCGGGTGTTGCCTGCTCGGATTTAAGGGCAGTGCTTCCCGATTTTGCGTATCAGGGATTGAGGGAAGCGATTCTGGCCTTTGACAGGCAATTGAAGGGCTTTGCCATGCCGGATGCCGTGCTCACCGGAGTGGAGAGCCGCTCTTCCTGCCCGGTGCGGCTGCTCAGGGATAGCCGCTATGAAAGCAATATCGGCGGCGTGTATCCCTGCGGCGAGGGCGCGGGATATGCAGGCGGCATTATGAGCGCCGCAGTGGATGGCGTGAGAGTAGCGGAAGCCGTGATGAAAAACAGAGGCATGACGGAGGAATAATCATATGCGATGCGTGATCCAAAGGGTGCAGGAAGCTTATGTGACCGTGGAAGAAAAGGAAACGGGAAGGATTGAAAAGGGCTTTTGCGCTCTGATTGGCGTGGAAAAGGGCGATACGGAAAAGGATGCTGTGTATATGGCGGGAAAGATCGCCAAGCTGCGGATTTTTGAAGATGAAAATGAAAAAATGAATCTGTCGGTGAAGGATGTGGGAGGCAAGGTGCTGGCAGTGAGCCAGTTTACCTTGCTGGGGGATGCCCGGGGGCAAAATCGCCCCGGCTTTACGCTGGCGGAAGCACCGGAGCGGGCCAATGAATTGTATGAGCTCACCTGTAATGAAATCCGCAAGCTGGGCGTGGAAGTGGAAAACGGCATTTTTCGCACCCATATGGTGGTGCACATTATAAACGATGGCCCTGTGACCATCCTTTTGGACAGCAAGAAGCAATTCTGAGGAGCATCATATGAAGATTGAAACGCTGGTGCTGGGAGCGCTGCAGACCAACTGCTACCTGGTTTCTAAGGATGGGGGCAACGAAGTGATCGTGATCGATCCTGCCGCCGAACCGGAAAAAATTCTGGCAGCGGTGGGGGAGCGAAAAGTGGCCGCCGTACTTTTGACCCATGGGCACTTTGACCATACGGGCGCTCTCTCTACTTTTGAAGGAAAGCCTATTTATATGCATCCGGCTGATGAAGTGATGTTAACGGACGCTACCTGGAGCGTGGGCTGGCGCTTTAACGATCATGAAATTCGCCCTGCTGCCACCGATTTTGTGATGGAGGGATCAAAGCTCCATCTGGCAGGACTGGATATTTCCGTTATGCATCTGCCCGGGCATACCCTGGGCGGCGTAGCCTATCGGATAGAAGACGCCCTCTTTACCGGGGACACCCTGTTTCACCGGGCCTATGGCCGGGTGGATCATGCCGGGGGCGATCTGAAAGTGCTGCTCCAGTCGGTGCGGCGGCTTTTAAAAATGGAAGAGGATTTACAGGTGTATGCCGGCCATGGCAGGACCACCACTCTTTTCCAGGAACGGGGGTACTTATGATTGTCAGCCTCTTTACCCCTACGGAGCAATTTTCCAACGATTTGGCGGATGTGGTGCGCATTTTCCTTGGGAATATTGAATTAAAGGTGAATGAGCCCGGAGGCGAATTGACCGTCACCCACACGGAACGGGTGGAGGGAGATATGCGCTTTTGCCGCATGACTGCCGCAGGTGCGTATGCAGGAGCGGTGGAAAATGAAGCAAAAATCAGCCAGGACGCGCTCCTTGAAAAGCGCTATCACAAGCGCCAGATCAAGCAGGCGTTGTATGAAGTGATGAAGGCGGCTCTGGGCCGCACGCCCCCCTGGGGCTCCTTAACCGGCATACGCCCCACCCGGCTGATTTATGAGGGCATGGGCCGGGGGCTTTCCCAGGAAGCGGCCACGGAGGAAACCCGGCATTTATTCGATGTGCATCCAGATAAGGCATCGCTGCTTTCCCAAATTGTATCCGTGCAGATGGCTCTGCCCCAGCCGCAATTGGATCAGGTGGATCTGTATGTGGGCATTCCTTTTTGCGTATCCCGGTGCGCCTACTGCTCATTTTTAAGCGGTGAGGTGGGGAAGGGAAAGCAATTGCTTCCCTATGTGGACGCATTGGAAGAAGAAATAGAAGAAACTCTTCAACTGATCGAGGAAAAGGGATTAAAGCCCCGGGCTTTCTATATGGGCGGCGGCACCCCCACTTCTCTCTCCGCCCAACTGCTTTCCCGGGTGCTGAAAGCGGCGCGTCCCTTTATCGATCGATCCTGCGAGGTGACGGTGGAGGCAGGCCGCCCGGATACCATCGATGCTGAGAAACTTTCTGTGATCAGGGATCACGGCGCTACCAGGATTTCCGTAAATCCCCAAACCATGCACGATGAAACCTTGCAGCGCATCGGCCGGCGGCACACCACCGCCCAGACCGAACAGGCCTATGCCCTGGCCCGGGCAGCGGGATTTGATCACATCAACATGGATTTGATTGCAGGGCTTCCTGGAGAGGACCTTTCCATGTTTCTTGAAACCCTTCAATGGAGCGAGGAATTGCACCCGGAAAGCCTCACCGTGCACACTCTTTCCATCAAGCGCTCCAGCCTGCTTCACTTGTGGGAAGCACAGCTTCCCGATGGAAACATGGTGGGGCAGATGGTGGAAGCTGGCCGCCGGGCTGCAGGGGAGCGGGGCATGGTGCCTTATTATCTCTACCGGCAAAAATATATGGCGGGCAATCTGGAAAATGTGGGCTATGCTCTGCCGGGGCATGCTTGCCTGTATAATGTGGATATGATGGAGGAAACCGCCAACGTGCTGGCGGTGGGCGCCGGGGCCATCAGCAAAAGGGTGTATCCTGCTATGGGCCGCATTGAACGGGCGCCCAATGTGAGCGAAATCAGCCATTATATCAGCCGCACTGCAGAAATGGCGGAGCGCAAGCGGGCATTGTGGGCCGAACCCTGGTGATATGAAGGAAATAGCTTGACGGACTAACCGGAAAATAGTATAATATTCGGGTATAAAAATCCGCTCAAGATGCGCTATGCGCATGAAAAGTGTTTATTTCAAACGAGAGGAAGAGATTCATTATGGCCAAGACGACGAAAACGCACAAACCTATGACTGCCCGCAGCAAGGGCTCCATTGCGCTGGTGGTTCTGCTGGCGCTGGTGGTATTTGTTTCCTGCCTGGCCGTGGGCGGCATGAAGCTGGACAGCGAAGGCGTGAAAATCCTTTTGCCCTGGGTACCCGTCAGCGCTGAAAACTGGCCCGATTCCCTGCCCCTGTCCCGGGCGCTGGGCGGCGGCTACTATATGGAATATACCGCTGTGGCCGGCGAGGGCGCCGATCAGGCCGCCGAAATGAAGAAGGCTGCCTCCATTATGCAGGAGCGCATGGTGATGCGCGGCGTGACCGATGCCAAGGTAACGGTAAAGGATGCCAGCACCCTGCGCCTGGAATTGCCCATTCTGGATGAAGAAACCATGAATGCCGTTATCGATCTGGCTGTGGCTCCTGCCAAGTTTGAATTTTCCTTTGGCGGCGAAGTGTTCATGACGAATGAGCATATCAAGGAAGCCGGCATTGGCTATGCCGATCAGACTGGTACCAGCTATGCCGTGGCCCTCACCACCACCGAGGAGGGCAAGCAGCTGCTGGCCGATGCCACCGCCGCGCACATTGGCGAGGAAATGACCCTCACCCGGGATGGCGTTACTCTGATTTCCGCCGGCGTGAACGAAGCCTTCACCACCGGCCAGATTTCCGTGCCCCTGGGCCTGGAATATGTGGAAACCGTGGAAGTGGCGATCCAGATGAGCGCCGGTTCCTATGACCTGACGCTGACTTTTACCCAAGGCGCCGAATTGGAAAATGCCGGCAAGGGCGTTCTCACCGCCGTGCTGATTGCTGTGGCCGTGGTGCTTGTGGCTGCGCTGGTTTACGCCGTTGTTACTGGCAAGCTCACCGGTATTGCCGCTATGCTGATGGCCTGGTGCGCGATTATGCTGGAATTCTTCTTCTATGCTACGCTGGTGCTGGCTACCATCAATGTGGCCGTGCTGATTGCGCTGCTCATTGGCGTTGCCCTGGCTCTCTATGCCGCCCTGGTGCGGGTTCAGGCCATTTCTGCTCAGATTGCTGCTGGCAATGCGCCCAAGTCCGCCGTGAAGGTGGGCCTGCGCACGGTGGCCAAGAAGGTGTGGCTGGTGCATGCTGCCGCGCTGGCTCTGTCCCTGGTGCTGATGATCTTCTCCTTCTCCCAGATCATTGGCTATGCCCTGTGCGCCGCCGTTGTGGCCAGCGCGTTGGTGACCCCCGTGATGCGTGCATTCCTGGCCTGCTTTGCGGCGATCACCAGCAAGCCCGCTCTGTTTGGCAAAGCGCAGTAAGTTTTTTCGCAGGGTGCCGGTTTTTTGTTCCGGCACCCTCTTTTTACTTTTTTACGGAGGATAGGCATGCTCAGGCTGGGAGTGCGCCCCCTGATGGGGCAGGAAAGCGGATGGGACGGAATTGCGGGATGGATGGAGCGGCTGCTTCGCCTCAGGGGCATTGAAACCCAGGAGGAGGCGCATGGCTTTTTGCATCCTGATTTGGATCAGCTCCTATCTCCTTTTGCGCTTCCCGGCATGGAAAGAGCTGTGGGGATTCTGAAAAACGCGAAATTGGCGGGAAAAAGAATCGCCATTTATGGGGATTATGACGTGGACGGCGTATGCGCCAGCGCCATTCTCCACGATGCCTTTTCGATGATGAAGCTGCCATGCCAGGTGTATATCCCGGATCGGCATGAGGAGGGCTATGGCCTGAATGTGCCGGCAGTGGAAAAGCTGGCAAAGGAATGCCAGGTGCTTGTGACGGTGGACTGCGGTATCACTGGCCTGGAGGAAGTGGCCGCAGCCCGGGCAGCCGGCATGGAAGTGATTGTAACCGATCATCACCGCCCGGGGGAGGAATTGCCGGGCGCGGAAGCAGTGGTATCGCCCATGATCGGAGATTATCCCTTTCCTTCTCTTTGTGGGGCCGGGGTGGCCTGGAAGCTGGCCATGGCGCTGCTGGGCGATGGGGCGCTGCCCCTGATGGAGTTGGCGGCATTGGCTACGGTAGCGGATATGGTGCCCCTTCTTTGGGAAAACCGTGTGATCGTGAAGCTGGGCTTGGAGCGACTTTCCAGAACCCGTCGCCCTGGCCTTCGGGCGCTGATGAAGGCTGCGGGCGTGGAAGGAATGATTTCCAGCGATCAGGTAGGCTTCCAGATTGCCCCCCGAATGAATGCCTGCGGCCGGATGGAATCGGCCCGCACAGCCCTTGAAATGCTGCTCACCACCCGGATGGATCGGGCGGAGGCCCTGGCCCTTAAAATGGAAGAATTGAACCAGGAACGCAAGCGCCAGGAAGCCCGGGTGATCGAGGAAGCCCAGGGCCAGGTGGACCGGATGGATCTGGTGGAGGAAAAGGCCATTGTGGTGATGGGCGAAGGGTGGAACAGCGGTGTGGTGGGCCTGGCGGCCGGACGGATTAGATCG
>SVGW01000097.1 GCA_015056125.1 Clostridiales bacterium
AAGATCTATTATCATCACACTGGTTATGCTGGCGGCCTGAAGGAAACCAAATACCGCAAGCTGATTGCTGAGAAGCCCGAATTCGCGGTTCGTCACGCCATCGTGGGCATGCTGCCCAAGGGCCCCCTGGGCCGCCAGATGGCTACCAAGCTGCGTATTTATGCCGGCCCCGAGCATGAGCAGGCTGCTCAGAAGCCCGAAGTGCTGGAACTCATCAAGTAATTTAGCTTAGCGGAAGGAGTAAATGATCATGGCTAATGATTTCAACGCCGTTGGCCGCCGCAAGTCGGCGGTTGCCCGCGTACGTCTCGTGCCCGGCGATGGCAAGATTATGATCAACAAGCGCGATATTGATAATTATTTCGGTCTGGAAACCCTGAAGATGACCGTTCGTCAGCCCCTCGTTCTCACCAACGTGGGCGGCAGCTTCGATGTGCTGGTGAACGTTTGCGGCGGTGGCCTTTCTGGCCAGGCTGGCGCGATCCGTCATGGTATCAGCCGCGCTCTGTGCAAGGCGAACCCTGAACTGCGTGAAGCCCTGAAGAAGGCTGGCTTCATGACCCGCGATCCTCGTATGAAGGAGCGCAAGAAGTACGGTTTGAAGGCCGCCCGTCGTGCGCCCCAGTTCTCCAAGCGCTAATTTGGAGAAGGTACGCACAAGAATTGCAAAATTCTTGCTTAGCATAGTAAAAATACCTCTACTGTTAACGCAGTAGGGGTTTTTTGTTGGTACAGCTACACCTTTTTTTGCAGTTGAGAATCGGGAAGCTTTTTTCTTCTGCTTAATATCCTAAAAGAATGCTGGTTATTTTACTTGGGTGCATCGACTTGTGGTATTTGACAATTTCATGCGCTTATTCAGCATGTATATTCTTTCGTAAGCGCTGAAAAATCCGCGCAGCGATGGCAGGAGCGGATTGACCAGACCACGGAAATTTGCAACAGCCCAAATAAGGAAGACATGACGATGAAATGTGGGAACTTATCTGCGTTCCTTCTTTTCATGAAAGCAGGTGAAATGATGAGGCGAATCAAAATAGCGCAAATCGGAACTTCTGAAACAGAACATGCGATTCAGGTATTCAGAAGTCTCAACTCTCATCCGGATGTATTTGACGTAATTGGCTATGCGAATGTGGATCAGCACAGCAAACCGCTTCATGAAGTGTTCAATGAACACAGGAGGCTGACGGTCGATGAAATCTTGCATATTTCTGATCTTGATGCTGTTGTCATTGAGTGTGATGAAAACCTGCAGAGCCACTATGCCATGCTGGCTGCACAGCGTAATTTGCCAATGCATCTTGAAAAACCCTGCGGCGACGATGACGCCGCCTTTAACCTCTTGATTGATGAAGTTGAAAAGCGGAAGCTGCTGCTGCATACGGGGTATATGTATCGGTATAACCCTGCGGTGCAATACGCTTTGGAGGCAGTAAAATCAGGGAAGCTTGGGGAAGTATATAGCGTGGAGGCGCAGATGAGCTGTATGCAAGCGCCTGCAATGCGGCGCTGGCTTGGAAATTATCGGGGTGGGATGATGTTCTACCTTGGCTGCCATCTGGTTGATTTAATCATGCTTTTCCAGGGAGAGCCGATGGCCATTACCCCTCTAAACATGACGGTCACCGAAGACAGTGCATATGGAGAAGATTTTGGCATGGCACTTTTCCGTTACCCGCACGGCATGTCTATTGCCAAAACCTGCGGAGCTGAACCCGGGGGTTTTATGCGCAGGCAATTAGTGATTTGTGGCACGAAGGGAACGCTTGAGATCAAGCCGCTTGAGCGCCTGTTGGGTGGGGATATGGTATCCACCAGTATACGGGAGCATTATGTGGATGAGAATGGCGCATGCAGTTGGAGCAACGAAGGAAAATTGACCGTTTATGAGCCGTACAACCGTTATGATTCCATGATGCTTTCTTTTGCGGATATGCTGCGCGGAAAAAAAGAAAACCCCTATACGCCAGAATATGAAAGGGCGCTTCATCGCAATGTGCTCCGCGCCTGCGGAAAAATAGCTTGAAATTCTGATGGAATGATAGTATAATCTTTTGCTGAAATGATCACTATGAAACTTTTAAAAGGGGAGTGCTTCATATGATTCACTGGAACAACATGGATACTCTTTCTTCCTATCAGGAACTTAAAAATATGAAAACGGTGCAGCTGGCGAAAGCAATGGCTGGCGAAAATGGGGCAGAGCGGGTAAAGAATTATACGGTTCCCATGGGAGCCGGATTGGATTTCAATTTCGGAGCCCGCCCTGTGGACGATGAAATTCTTTCTGTGCTTTCCAAATTTGCCAAGGAAGCGCAGCTTGCTGAAAAATTTGCAGCTTTGTATAATGGCGAAGTGATTAACACCGGCGAAAAGCGCATGGTGCTCCACCATATGACCCGCGGCCAGCTGGGGGAAAATGTGGTGGCCGATGGCGTTAACAAGCGCAGCTTTTATGTGGAACAGCAGAAGAAGGCGGCCGAATTTGCCCATAAGGTGCACGCCGGCGAAATCACCAATGCTGCCGGTGAAAAATTCACTACCGTGGTGCAAATCGGTATCGGCGGAAGCGATCTGGGCCCCCGGGCGATGTATCTTGCCTTGGAAAATTGGGCCAAGGTGAATGGCTGCTTTAAGATGAAGGCTGAATTTATCAGCAATGTGGACCCTGACGATGCTGCCGGTGTGCTTGCCAATATTGATGTGGCCCATTCCATTTTTGTGCTGGTATCCAAATCCGGCACCACTTTGGAAACGCTTACCAACGAATCTTTTGTAAAGGATGCGCTTCAAAAGGCTGGCCTGGATGCCTCTCGCCATATGATCGCCGTGACCAGCGAAACTTCTCCTTTGGCCAAGAGCCCGGATTATTTGGCTGCCTTCTTTATGGATGATTACATTGGCGGCCGCTATTCTTCCACTTCTGCCGTGGGCGGCGCGGTGCTCTCCTTGGCCTTTGGCCCCGAAGTATTTGATATGTTCCTCCAGGGCGCTGGGGAAGCGGATACCATCGCCAAGAATGAGGATCTGCTCAAAAACCCCGCCATGCTGGACGCCGTAATGGGCGTGTATGAGCGCAATGTGCTGGGCTATCCTACGACTGCCGTGCTGCCTTATTCTCAGGCCCTGAGCCGTTTCCCCGCTCATCTTCAGCAGCTGGATATGGAATCCAACGGCAAATCCGTAAATCGCTATGGCGAACCCGTGGATTACGTAACTGGCCCTGTGATTTTTGGCGAACCAGGTACCAACGGCCAGCATTCTTTCTATCAGCTGCTCCATCAGGGAACGGATATTATCCCGCTGCAGTTTGTGGGCTTCAAAAACAGCCAGATGAATACGGACGTGGTGATTCAGGGCAGCACCAGCCAGCAGAAGCTGTGTGCCAATGTGGCGGCCCAGATTGTGGCCTTTGCCTGCGGCAAGGAGGATGATAACCGCAACAAGTATTTCGCCGGCGGTCGTCCTTCCAGCATCATTATCGGCAATCAGCTCACGCCTCAGGCCCTGGGCGCGCTGCTGGCCCACTTTGAAAATAAGGTGATGTTCCAGGGATTTGCCTGGAATCTGAACAGCTTTGATCAGGAGGGCGTACAGCTGGGCAAGGTGCTGGCCAAGAAAGTGCTTTCTCATGAGACGGAAGGCGCCCTGAAAGTATATAGCGATCTATTGAATATCTGATAAATCATGAATCCCTGCGCGATTGTGCAGGGATTTTCTGATCGGGAAAGAGATAAATGAAAAAATTTATTTGTAAAGAAAAGCTGAGCAAGAAGAAGCAAAAGGAAATGAATAATGAAAAGCGCATCCGCTGGGAATTTGCTCCTGTTTCAAGGATTATTCCCAATAAGAAAAAGGCTGCAAAGGAAAAAGGATATGGGAAAGATTCAGAAGGAGAATGATTGACAGGAAATGTTTATTTTGCAAAACGAATAGAAGAGAAAGATAAAAACTGCAGTATTCTCAAGAAAAATTCCCAAAAAATCGATTGACAGAGAATACGAAATTGCGTTATAATTTTCGAAATACGATAGAGGGGGTAAGAACCGCTATGCTGCCGAAAGTTGTTCGTGAAGGATTGACCTTTGATGATGTACTGCTCGTTCCCCGCCGCAGTGAAGTGTTGCCGAAGGACGTTTCTCTTGGAGTGCAATTGACGCCCAAGATTAAGCTGAATATTCCTGTTCTCTCTGCTGCTATGGATACCGTTACCGATTCTCGTCTGGCCATCGCCATCGCCCGTGAAGGCGGCCTGGGCGTGATTCATAAGAATATGTCCATTGCCGAGCAGGCAGCCCATGTGGACAAGGTAAAGCGCAGTGAGCATGGCGTGATTACCGATCCCTTCTCCCTTTCTCCCGATCATTTGATTTCCGATGCCAAGGCCCTGATGGCCCGCTATCGCATCAGCGGCGTGCCCATTACCCAGGGAACCAAGCTGGTTGGTATCCTGACCAATCGTGATCTGCGCTTTGAAACGGATGATAATCGTCCCATCGGCCAGGTGATGACCAGCAAGAACCTGATCACCGCCAAGGAAGGCACCACCCTGGAAGAGGCCAAGGAAATTTTGGCTGCCCATCGTATTGAAAAATTGCCCATTGTGGATGATCAGTATAACCTGCGCGGCCTGATCACCATTAAGGATATTGAAAAAACCGCCAAGTACCCCAACAGCGCCAAGGATGAAAACGGCCGCCTGCTGTGCGCTGCCGCAGTTGGCGTAAGCGCCGATGTGATGGAGCGCATTGATGCGCTGGTGGCCGCTAAGGTGGACGTGATCTCCATTGATACTGCCCACGGCCACAGCATGGGCGTGCTGCGCACCATTGAAAAGATCCGCAAGGCATATCCCAATGTACAGCTCTTTGCCGGCAACGTGGCTACTGCTGCTGCAACCCACGATCTTATCTCTGCCGGCGTTGATTGCGTGAAGGTGGGTATTGGCCCCGGTTCCATCTGCACCACCCGCGTGGTGGCCGGCATCGGCGTACCCCAGGTGACCGCTGTGGCCGATTGCGCTGAGGAAGCAGAAAAATATGGCATTCCGATCATTGCGGACGGCGGCATTAAGTACTCCGGCGATATCGCCAAGGCCATTGCTGCCGGCGCCAAGGCCGTGATGCTGGGCAGCCTCTTTGCCGGCACCGAGGAAAGCCCCGGCGAAATGGAAATCTATCAGGGCCGCTCCTTTAAGAGCTACCGCGGCATGGGATCTCTGGCTGCCATGGCCAATGGCTCCAAGGATCGTTATTTCCAGGAAGACGCCAAGAAGCTGGTTCCCGAAGGCGTGGAAGGCCGCGTACCTTATAAGGGATCTTTGGCTGATACGATCTTCCAGTTGATGGGCGGCCTGCGTTCCTCCATGGGCTATTGCGGCACTGCTACCATTGAAGATTTGCGCCGGGATGCTGAATTCATCCGCATCACCAATGCCGGCCTTCTGGAAAGCCATCCCCACGATATTCAGATTACCAAGGAAGCCCCCAACTATTCCCGGATGGATCACTGATCAATATGCGAAGCCCGGAGAGGAAACGTCCTTTCCGGGCTTTTTTTGTTGAAAAAAATTGATCAATCGATATTTTTTTCATTTTGAGCGTCTATATATGCGGAGGGAGGTGAGCAGCAGATGGAAATGGTCCAGGGCCCGGACGATATCCGAAAGGAAGCATTGGTAAACATGGTAGAAGAATACCAAAGCATGCTGCTTCGCATGTGTTATGTGCAACTGCGCGATATAGAAATGGCAAAAGACGCTGTGCAGGATACATTTTTGAAAGCGTATCGGGCCTTTTCCTCCTTTCGAGGTGATAGCACTGAAAAGACCTGGCTGATCAAAATTGCTATGAATACATGCAGAACCATGCAGCGTGGCAGCTGGCTTCGTCATGTGGACAGGCGCATTACACCGGAGGATTTGCCCCTTGCATCAGAGCATCATGATATGGAAGATATGAATCTAATGTGCGCGGTGATGGCGCTGCCGCCCAAATGGCGAGAGATTATCACACTTTATTACTGGCAGGAAATGAACGTGCGGGATATTGCGAAGCTGTTGGGCGTTGCTCAATCAACAGTATCGAGCAGGCTCAAGCGAGCACGGGAAAAACTGCGGGCGAACCTTGAAAAGGAGGCGGAAGAATGATCGAACAAAGAGAAAAAGAACGGATAAAAAAGGCATATGAAACGTCTCTTTCCGGCCTTCAGGAGGATCCGTGGCTGGCTCAGCGCGTTCTCAATGAAGGAAAGGAAAAAAAGAGAATGAAAAAAAGTATTTCGCTGCTTCTTGCGTTTGCGCTGACATTGATG
Source organism: Clostridiales bacterium (assembly GCA_015056125.1). Lineage (GTDB taxonomy): Bacteria > Bacillota > Clostridia > Christensenellales > Aristaeellaceae > RUG563. Next base: position 6,316 of record SVGW01000097.1, read on the forward strand.
GTGGGAACGGCGGCCTATGCGGCCACTCAATGGGGAATTTATGATTTTCTCGGCTCCATGCTTGGAAAGCAGCCGGCAGGGGCGGATCAGGTGATGCAGAGCAATTTGCACCAGGAAACGGTAAATGGGGTAGAAATTACCGTGAAGGAAGCAGGATATGACGGAAAAACGCTTTTTCTGCTTTATAGTTACCGCATCCTGGATGCGAAGGAACCGATTGGCATTCAGAAAAACGGAGCATATCTGATTACAGAAGCGGATGAAAATCTGCTTTATGAAAAGAATGTGGGCTGGTGGATCGATCAATTGTGGATCAATGGAAAAGCGGTAGATATGCCCGGAAATTCCGGCAGCTCCATATGGGGAAGCGATGTGCCTGGCGAAATCATTCATGCGGAATATTGGCGGCTGGATAACGAGGAGTTGGCTCTGGAAGGCGAAATTGAAATCAGCTTGCCCATCGGAGAAAGACAGAACCTGAATGATTACAGGAAGGTTGATCACCCTGAAAAGTATGGCGAGGACGGAGAATTGCTACCTCCTGAAAAGGGATTGATCACCTTTCGGTTTGATGCCAAAGATACTTTGAGCAAAGTACGTACATTCGCGGCGAATGAAGAAAAGACGATGCCTGAAATAACGGCAAAAGTGACGGAAGCAAGCTTCACCCCCCTTATGACCTATATCACCCTGGAGCTTCAAGGCAACGAGGCGGCCCTAGCATCGTATAAAGCGAAAAATGGGGAAGGGTATTATGATGAAAACGGCACGCTGCTGTTTCCGTATACAGATATGGACGTATTTTCCGGCTATATCGACAGCCTGACGCTGGTGGACAGGAAAGGAACGATTTTGTTTGAGGAAGCTCGCGGCTGCAATGGCCTGAGCAATACTTGGGCAGAATTTATCTTTCCCCATTTGGAGAATATTCCGGATGCATTGTATTTAGCCCCTGCGCCAAATGGCACGGCGGATATGAACCAGGCGATTCGGGTAAAATAAAGAAAAAGAGAGAAGGCAAAACGCACGCCTTCTCTCTTTTCCTTAGAACAATTCTATGCTAAGCGCTTCCTGGTCACTGTCGCAGTGTGCATAGGCATCCAGGAATTCTGCTTCCCCTTCCTGGTTATCATAGGGATCGTACCGGTGATTTTTAAAGGGGACATAAAAATCATGCTGGAATTCAGAATTGGCCGGCATACGATAGGGATCCAGATTGCCAAAATAGAAATTCCAGCGCTCCATATCCCCGTCCCGATAGGCGCCGCCCCCAAAGGAAGGATCGGCAAAGAGCCAGCCATAGGGCGCCACATAGAATTGCGCCCAATCGTGGCAGCCCACATCCAGGGGGCATACCTCCAAGCCTGCCTGCCAGCGAGCGGGAATGCCGCAGATGCGGCAAAGGGTGATAAACAAAAGCGCCTGCACGCCGCAATCACCTTTCATGCTGGATGCGCCGTATTCGGGCACGTTTGGCATGGTCATGTATGCCCGCATAAAGCTATAGATCATTTTGGTTGTAATGAAATCATAAATTTTCCGGGCTTTGATCAGCGGGTTGGTTTCATTTCCCACGATTTCCTTTGCGAGGGCTTTCAAATAAGGGGTAAAGAGAATATGGGGGGCATATTCCTCGGTAAAGAAGGAAGGCTGCTGATCCAATACCGCTTCCGGCTTTGGATCTACATATCTCATATGGGTTTCGTAAGAAAATTCTACCGTAAAAGGCTCTTTGGCAACGTCATGAAAGCAAATAGTACGCTGTGGATAATCAGGCGGCGCAACAATTGCATCAGGATGGCTGACAGAAAGCAGCCTGAAATTTTTCACTTGAGCATATTCAAGGGGCAAGGGGAGATGCGCCCACACCCTCTGCCCTTCGCGCCCGGGAACGGGGCGGATCGTCATGGTTTCCCGCATATGGAAACGGGCCCTTGCTTCGCCTTCTCTTTTCATTTTCGCAATCACGTCATGCAGCATTTTAACGTGATTTTGCTGATAAGCAAGGCGCTTTTCATCTTTTACGCGAGCGGCATAATAAGGCCGGGTTTTGATCAGATTACCAAGGAAGTTATTTTTGTAATGCACCTGGCCGCTGATATAAGCCCATTCCACAGCATCCTCATCCCGTAGCTTTTCCAGCTCTTCTTTGGAAAAATCGCCAAAGCAATCCTTCAGCATTTCCAGGGCTTTTTCTTCGCTGTGAGGATACGCACGAATCCAAAGGGGCGTCATGATTTTTTCATATTCCAGGCGCTTGCGCAGCGCCAGAGGAATATCCTTTTGAAGCTTTAAATCAATTACCCGAAGAAGCCTGTCAAAATCGCCGAAGTATTTGAGCTTTTTTACGTCCTCCGGCAGGGGAGTGGAGAGGTATTTTAAATCGGAATACATGCATTTTTTCCTCCTTTTGTGAGAAACCACGGATTCTATGTTCTGCCAGGAAAGAAAAATTCCTGCGAAGCGATGAAAATTTCTATGAATGTGTTGACAAGCGGTAGAAATTTGGGTAAAATAAACATTGCATGCGGATGTAGTTCAATGGTAGAACTTCAGCTTCCCAAGCTGACCACGTGGGTTCGATTCCCATCATCCGCTCCACTTCTATGCTTGCAGTTTCGCCAGCATAGTAGGCCACCGGCGGATGCCGGCTTTCTCAGGTCGCCCGGCTTGTAGCCCGGCATCATTACGTTTTAGGAAACAGGAGGGAATTCCCATGGCTAAGGAAAAATTTGAGCGCAATAAGCCGCACGTTAACATCGGTACCATCGGCCACGTTGACCACGGCAAGACCACTCTGACTGCTGCGATCACCATGGTTCTGTCTGCTGCTGGCGGCG